>CAIJIZ010000421.1 GCA_903820735.1 uncultured Pirellula sp. | reverse complement strand
GGCCTGCAATATAGCGCAGCGGGCAGATAGCCTGTGTCCCTACCCGGAATTTCCGATCCCTGATGGAATCAACGAGATGGCGGGAATGGTCACGAAGATGGTGCGTTCGAGTTTGGATGCGTTTGTTCATAACGACGCGAACATGGCTCGCAGCGTCATTTTGATGGATGACCCGTTGGACGCGATGAACGTTCAGGTGATTGGTGTTCTGGCGAATGCGATCAAGCGAGATCCATCGGCGGTCGAAACAGCCTTGCACGCATTTTCTGCTTCGAGGCATCTCGAGCAGATAGGCGATTTGGCGGTAAGCATCGCAGAGGATGTGATCTATATGGTCGACGGGGTGATTATCAGGCATCGGCAAGTCTTTCAACGCGACCTCGCACACAAACCCTCTCGCCCTGCGCCATGAACCACACCAATTGAAAACGTATGCCGAAAAGTAAAGTCTTGGTGATCGAAGACGATCGAGCGATCTCCGAAATTCTCGTTTACAATCTCGACAAAGCTGGTTACGAAGTCTCTTTAGCCATCGATGGCAGGGATGGCGTAAGTCAAGCGCAGCTCAAGCTGCCAGACATCATCTTGCTCGATGTGATGCTTCCGATTATCGATGGCGTCGAAGTTTGCCGACGATTGCGATCGAAGCCCGAGACGGCTGGCGCGATCATCATCATGTTGACTGCAAAGACAGAAGAAGCCGACCAACTGATCGGCTTTTCCGTCGGTGCCGATGATTACGTGACCAAGCCGTTCAGTGTCCGAGTATTGATGGAGCGGATCAAAGCGTTGCAGCGGCGCAAAACTGCAAAGCCGGATGACGAGAGCGATACCGTGACTCGAGCCGGTATTACCCTTGATCGCCGTCGCTATCGGGTCAGTGTAGATGGCCAGCCTGTCGAGCTTACGAAAAGCGAGTTTCGGTTGCTCGATACGTTGATTCGTCAACCGGGACGAGCTTTTGATCGAACTGAACTGATCGACTCGGCGCTCGGCGAAGATACCCTCGTGCTCGAACGAACGATCGACGTACACATCCGCGCTTTGCGAAAAAAGATCGGCCCGAATGCAGATGCCATCGAGACCGTTCGAGGCGTTGGCTACCGGTTTCGGGAAGATTGATCTGAAACGAATAACGCCACTTACAAGACGTACACACGACAAATCAACCCCTTTCCAGGGGTTTTTCTTTGGTTTTTCACCGTGTTTCTTATTTGGAATAGCGGTTTTCCCAAGGTTTTTTTACATATTTTGATAAAAACCTAGGGAAATACCACTCTTTTGAGCTTATCCCGGTTGCATTTTGTCTGCTGGGACTTTTAATTCAGCCAAGCAGAGTTGTTCTCCGTCGAACACCTGGAGCAGTTCAAGTCCGTCACAGAGTCAGATACAAAGGATCCTCACATGGCGAAAGCAGCAGCGAAGGCAGAAAAGCCTCTCACCAAAGTCCAGATCTACACCAACGTTGCCGAAGCGACCGGTTTGTCGAAGAAGCAAATTGCTGAAGTGTTCGATGCACTGAAGGCTGAAATTGCCAACGCAATTGGCAAGAAGGGTGTCGGGACTTTCGTGATTCCTGATCTTTGCAAAGTTGTTCGTATCCAGAAGAAGGCTCTTCCAAAGCGCCAAGTTCGCAATCCACAAACCGGCGAAATGAAGTGGGCTGATCCAAAGCCAGCTTCAACCTCCGTCAAGGTTCGTCCTCTAAAGAAGCTCAAAGACATGGTCTAAGACTTTTTAGTCGAAGCACCTATCTATGATCTTTTGATGAAAAGACATCGAAGCCGATCGATCCCTCGGGACGATCGGCTTTTTGTATGCAATCGCCATAATTATCACGGCAAAAATCACCGCAGATAACACGGCAAAATCACGTAGAATATCACTGCGAACAACGAACAACGACACTGAACCCTGATAATCCACAACTCTGACGCTTCTATACTCGGCTCTGATGCTCCAACATCCTGTCCTCTATCAGTACAATACGCGCATCGCCGCCAGGCAGTTCGCTCGACACTTGCCTAACCAAACTTCGTCGCCGATCGGACTTGATGCTTTTCCCGAATCCTTCTTGGATTTTCTCAGCGATGCGGGTGTGTCGATCTTGTGGTTGCTAAGTGTTTGGCAAACGGGCGAGCGCTCGCGAATGGTTTCAAGGACCAATCCTCAGTGGGTTCCTGAATTTCATCACACGCTCGATTCTCTGCAGACCGAAGACATCGGCGGGTCTGGGTTCGCTATCGCTTCGTACCGAGTATCCGATCAGCTTGGTGGACCGGATTCACTCGCCGCCTTGCGCGAACGCTTGAGCGCCCGTGGAATCAAACTCATGTTGGACTTTGTGCCGAACCATATGGGGCTCGATCACCCATGGCTCGAGTCGAATCCAGAGTATTTCATTCAAGGTTCGCTCGAGCAGTTGCGCAGCGAACCGCAGAATTACTTCGTGTACGAACCGACAGGGCAGATTTTCGCGCACGGAAGAGATCCTTATTTTTCAGGGTGGGTCGATACCGTACAACTCGATTATTCTTGTTCGGATCTGCACAAGAAAATGCAGCTTGAACTACTGCATATTGCGGATCAGTGCGATGGGGTGCGATGCGATATGGCCATGTTGCTCACACCCCGTGTTTTTGAGAAAACTTGGGGACGACGGATCGAGCCCTTTTGGAATGAGACGATCGCATTGACGAAACAACGGCACCCGAATTTTCTCATGATGGCCGAAGTCTACTGGGATATGGAGTGGGAGCTACAAGAAGAAGGATTCGATTACTGTTATGACAAACGCCTATACGACCGTTTGCGCGATGACGACAAACTAGGTGTGCGAAATCATCTCGAAGCAGACATCGGCTACCAGTCGCGATTGGCAAGGTTTCTTGAGAATCACGACGAGGCTCGCGCGGCATCGATCCTGCCTCTCCCTCGACATATCCCTGCGGCGGTCGTAACGTACCTTTCGCCTGGCCTACGGTTTTTTCATGATGGGCAATTCGATGGGAGACGATTGAAAGTCTCACCGCATTTGATCCGAGCACCCGAAGAACCCAGCGACCGAGAAATCCAAGTCCTCTATCGGCGGATCACGGAGTTACTCAAGGACCCGATCTTTCACGAAGGGGAATGGGAACTGCTCGACGTGCAACGCGCTTGGCACGATAATTGGAGCTCCGATTGCTTGGTCGCTTGGGTCTGGAAATCGCAATCCACTGCAAGGATCATGCTGTGCGTAGTCAATCTGGCGGTGCATGAAGCGCAAGGAAACATCGCTATCCCTGAATGGTTACGGGAATTTAGATCGCGAACGTGGGTCGATCGCTGGCCAGCGGATCAAGAGTTAGGCAACGATGCAAGCAGAGTCGCAAGCACCGAGTTTGCGATACCACAGTCGCAGTGGAGCGATGGAGAGTGGACTTTCTTTGCAGCGGGGTCCCAAGTGATCGTGGTGGAATGCATTGGCTAACCTAAATCCGCTCGAGCCAGTCGTCGCTTGGATGAAGCAGATGGGGCAACAGCCTTTCGATTGGCAGCGCGAAGCTTGGACGAAGTATCTTGCAGGTCATCATGGATTGATTCTTGCAAGTACAGGGATGGGCAAGACTCGTGCGGCTTGGCTAGGTCCGCTGGCTCAATGGATCAAAGACCCCATTGAGGAGTCTGGTTGGACTCGACGGAGCAAGCGAGAGGTCTCACCACCTCTTCAAGCTTTATGGATTACTCCCTTGCGAGCGTTAGCAGCCGATAGTTGCCATGCATTGCAGGAGTGCATCGATGGGCTGCAATTGCCTTGGACGCTCGAGCAGCGAACGGGGGATACATCGAGTTCGACGAAACTGCGGCAGCGGCAAGCCCCACCGACGGCGATGGTTATCACTCCAGAGAGTTTGACCTTGCTCCTCTCGTATCCGGAGTCCAGGGATACGTTTAGGTCGCTGCGAGCGGTGGTCGTCGATGAATGGCATGAGCTGCTCGGTTCTAAGCGCGGGATCCAGACGGAGTTGGCTCTTGCTCATCTTGCTCGGATTGCTCCGAACGCGCAGCGTTGGGCTTTGTCAGCAACGATCGGGAATCCCGACCAAGCCCTCAATACGTTGGTCGGTACGAGACCGAGTAGACCTTTGTCGTTAATCGCAGGGGGGCAGCAGCGAGCTTTTGATTTACAAGTGTTACTGCCTGAACATATTGAACGATTTCCATGGGCGGGTCATATCGGTTTGTCGATGTTGCCGCGAGTGATCGAGCAGATCGAAGGGGCGAACTCGACGTTGGTATTTACCAACACACGTAATCAGACCGAATTGTGGTATCGTGCGATTTTGCATGCGAGGCCTCAGTGGGCAGGTCGTCTTGCGGTCCACCATGGATCGTTGGCGCATGAATTGCGCACGTGGGTCGAGCAAGCGGTCTCGGAGGGGAAACTCATTGCGGTGGTTTGCACATCAAGTTTGGACCTTGGGGTCGACTTCGCACCGGTGGATCAAGTTATCCAGGTCGGGTCGCCGAAGGGAACTGCACGGCTTGTGCAGCGAGCAGGACGCAGTGGGCATTCTCCGGGCCGATCCAGCAAACTGGCTTTCGTTCCCTCCCATGCCTTTGAGATCATCGAGTTGGAGGCAGCTAGATTAGCGATTGAGGCCAAGCAGATCGAGGAACGGCGAGCGTTGCGCGCCCCGCTGGACTGCTTGGTTCAGCACGCCGTGACGATGGCTTTGGGCTCCCCCTACACACGGCAAGAGATGTTTGAAGAAGTCAGTTCGGCTTATAGCTATCGGGACATCACTCAAGAGCAACTCGACTGGGTGCTTGATTTTGTGACCACGGGTGGATGTCTGCATGCGTATCCCGACTATCGTCGCGTCGTTTGTGAGTTTGAACGGTATTGTGTTAAAGAGGAATCGATTGCGAAGCGTCATAGGATGGCCATAGGTACCATTACCGCAGATATGATGCTGCAAGTGCAGATGATGAATGGAAGCAAAATTGGTTTTGTCGAAGAATCGTTTGCATCGAAGCTCAAGCCGGGTGACCGATTTCTCCTTGGGGGGAGAGTCTTGCAGCTTGAGTGGATCCGCGAGGGAGCCGTTTGGGTGAAGAAGGGGAAGGGAGAGCCGAACGCGGTTCCTCGCTGGCTCGGAGGGAACTTACCCCTGTCGAGTGAACTCTCCGCAGGGGTTCGTCGATTGATCGATCGCATGGCAAGGAAACTCAGTGGGCCTCCTGGCGAACCAGGCGCAGCTACTGGTGCAGGTACTCAGTCAGCCACCGGTGCAGATGCCGGCCCGAATAACCAGAAGGCAAGTGCGGGCATTCCTGAAGGGCTCAAGGTCTTGGAGGGGTTGATGCGGCTGCAACGTCGATGGAGTCATTTGCCAAGGCTCGATGAGTTGCTGGTCGAGCGTCATCGAAGTCGCGAAGGGGATGCAATTATGATTTATCCTTTTGAAGGCCGTTCGGTCAGTGAGGGGCTTGGGGCATTGTTGGCTTATCGGATCTCAAAATTTCATCCCCTTTCGATCAGCATTTCTGTCAACGATTATGGGTTGATGCTGTTTTGTCCTGAGTCGATTCCGATCAAGCTCGATACGTTACCTTATTGGCTGAAAAGAGATGGGATTGAAGAAGACATCTTGTCGAGTTTAAATGCGACGGAGATGACTCGGCGAGGTTTTCGGGACATCGCGAGGATATCTGGATTGATCCATCACGGGATGCCTGGTCGCAGCAAGTCGATGCGGCACTTGCAAGCATCTGCGACGATGGTGTTCGATGTGTTGAAGGAATACGATCCAGAGAATTTGTTGTTGCATCAGGCGCGGCAAGAGGTGTTAGCTGATCAATTACAGATCGACAGGCTCAAGGGAGCATTGGATAGGATGCATTCACAGCGTTGGGAGGTGAGGGAACTGGATCAATGGACTCCGTTTTCATTTCCGTTGATGGTAGAGCGAGTGCGCGATCGAATCGGCAGTGAATCGTTAGCGGATCGAATCCGCAAGATGCAGGGGCAGCTTGAAGCCACAGCGGCTTGGGATGAGCAAGCAACATGACAAGGTCCTTACGGATAGAGCATGGAGGGCATTCGCTTGAGTTATTGGGGTGTGGGGCGATACGATGGGAGTCGACGTTGCTGGTAGCCGATCTGCATCTAGGGAAAGAAACCGTGTTTCAGAAGTCGGGGATAGCGATTCCCAGCGGCGCAACGCAACGAACATTCTCTCGCCTTGAGGGATTGGTCAGGGACTGGGAGGGGGTTTGCGACCGGGTGGTAGTTTTGGGAGACTTGCTCCATGCACCGACGGGTTGGACGGACGAATTAGAGGGGGCGTTCGAGGGATTGATGGAGCGTCATAGTTCATTGCAATGGAATCTGGTAGCAGGGAATCACGATCGCAGATCGCATGGTCGGTTGCGTGAGATAGGGTGGGAAGTGCTTGAGGGATCCTCAGCCGAGGGTGCGATGCGATGGATTCATGATCCGAGCGACATCGAAGCGATGGGTGATCGAGTTGGGGGTATCGGGACGACACTCGCTGGTCATTTGCATCCTTGTTATCGCGTGCCGGTCGATGCGCGGCGAACGGTGCGTGCAGCTTGTTTTTGGATTGGCCCGGAGTTGATTGTGTTACCGGCTTTCGGCGGATGGGTGGGAGCTCACGCGATTGAACCGAAGAAGGGGGATCGAATCGTCGTGTGTATCGAAGGAGAATTGATTGAATGGAAGCACTTTAGAAAGTAGTGCGAATCGAACGGGCAATCTACTCATCCGTCGTCGAGTTGAAATCTGGTGAGCGTCTCAAGCTACCATCTGGGTTTGCAAGGTATTTGTAGCGATGTTCCACAAGTCGACGGACAAACCGGGACCTTCCGACTTTACTGACAAAATCGGCAAATCCCTGTTGAGTTGGATCGAGAACATGACTGGAACTAAGCCCGAGCATCGGCAGCAGCATTTCGTCGACTGTATTTTCCGCATGCCAAGCAGGGTGTGGCGGATTGAATGAGTTGAACGGATTGTCATTTGTGTTGTCGTACGATGCGATAGCTTCGATGCGCGTACCGGCAAGGAGTGGAATAGGCGGACCGGCATAGTACGCGGATTGCCAGTTGAAATCCCATCGCGGAATCCGGACAAGGAGTTTCGGTTGCGGCTGATTCGGTTCGTATAGATTGATTTCGATCCAACGCGCCAATTGATGGGCGTGTGGGATGCACAATACCAAATCCGAGTCGTGCGGGAGGGTGTATTCCGCTTTGACACGAAAGTCCTTGACGCCTGGGGGGATTACCACAAAGTCACCAGACATGTAGATCAACTGCATGTTCCGTTTGTGCTCCGCTTGACCTTTATCGTTCGACTTCTCAAACCAGATTCCGAGACGACTCGTATCCGTCTCGATTTTTCCGCTGCGCGAGTAGTGCATATTAACGATGAGATCGGAACCGGAGGGGATTAAAATCACTGCATCTTCGGGAGATTTGATCGCCCGAGTTCCAGGGATGTAACCGCACAAGAATGCCATCCGGGGATAACCATCAGGACGTGGAACCGGATTGCGAAAGCCCATTTTATGGGGATCCCAAAAGCCGTTTACTTTGTCATCTTTGCTATCGGATACCAGTGGAGACGCCGTCGTGATTGCTTCAACGGCAATCTCATGCGGGACGTGCCCAATGAGTGTGTGGTGAACGATCTTCCGATTCCTCGGTAGGAACTGCACAGCACGGACCCGAAGATCTTTAGGATTATTCAACTTGTAAACCAGGTTAGCGTAGAGATCGATCCCTGTTGCCCCGAGCGTTGTTTCCCCGTCTTGTTCAAGAATCAAGTCGGGTGGACCAAGATTACTATCAAACTTCGAGTAATCCGGAATCGGTTCCAAGGTTGGACCGCTTGCGGGGTCTCCTTCTGGCTTGCCCGCGCTGATCCAGTCTTTGAGCATCTTGATTTGTGCATCGGTCGGTTTCTTTGGTCCCAGCAACGTCGTCTCGGTTTCGATTTGTGCGGGTGGCATCCGTCGTGCTTCGATTTCGTCGATACCTAGTTCGATCCAGTCGACGACGTCCGAGTAGGTCAAGAGCGAGAAGGGGGCGGTGTTGTTAGGGCTATGACAAACTTGGCAATTCGCTCTCAAGAAGGGGCGAATATCGTTGTAGAAGGTAAATTCGTGTGTTGCATTGGGCGAAGGCGCAACGGGTTCCGGGCGATCGATCGGGCATCCGGCGGGTTCTGTTTTGGGGGTTCGAACTGGACGGTTGGCCAGCACATCTTCCAAAGCGTTTATCAATTCTGGTTCTGGCTCACCCGGGGTTTTGACGCCCCGTTCCCGATATCGATCATCAACCCGGCCTTGGTACAGCACGCCCCCTTGAGCGTTCACTACAACGACTTCCGGAGTGACGGTGACCCCCATTTGATTGACCAGATGAAATTCTTCATCGGTATAGATGGGGAAATCGATTCCATACTCTTCTTTGTACAACCGGAGTTCATCTTGCGATTTCAGTTCGCAAATGATGCCAACGATACGCACACCACGATTTTGGTAAGCTTGTTGGATGTCGTGCAAGACGGGCCCATAACGCTGGCTTAACGGACAGTCCGGATAGAGAAAAGCGAAACAGACAACAGAGCCGTCCTGACCTAGAAAATCTTCGAAGGTAACTTCTTTTCCTTCGCTATCTTTGGCTTTGATTGCGGCGAGTGGAAGTTGAACCGCTTTCTCTTGCAGTTCCGGTTGCACAAAACCGCCGATTGCATATCCCACCCACGCATAACCCAAGAGCGCAGCGGATAGCAACAAGCACGCGGAAAGTCCGATGGAAAGGAACAGGGTGTTGGAACGGATCATGACGGTTTCACCGTGGAGATAGTTGATGCTTGAGTTGAAACTTGTTTCGGTCCATGCAAAAGTCGTCCTACCCATGAATAGCGTATCAGCCATTGGTAGGACACAAGGAGAATCAAGTGGGAGATCCCTAGCACAAAGAGAAACTTAGCCCAGGACGGGATGTTCCAAGTTGTGACCAGGAGTTGTGCCATGATAACGATAGGTATGTGAGCTAGGTAAAGCCAATAGCTGGAGTCTGCCAGCCACCGAAGCTTCTTAGAAGGAGTTTTAACATAGTGATGAAACAGACCGATGGTTCCAAGAGACATTCCGCAAGCGAACAGTGGTTGGAGGATCAGGGCGATCAAACGAAGGTAACGGGTCGCTAGCGCTGCGGGGAAGAGTATGAATAAGGAAACCAGGAGAATCCATCGCCAATGCTTTTCGATCCATTTCTGGATAGGTTCGGAGCCTTTCATGATGACTCCTAAGAAAAAGAAACCGGCGTAGTACATCAACAGATGGGGGCCGGGCACGAGACCGAGTTCTGTGTCTGGGCCGAAGCCGGCTCCGAAGGTCCCCATAAAGAACTGTCCGGCAAGAGTGCAGATTGCTGCATATCCAAGATGTTTTGGTGCAGGTTTCCACTTCATTGCGATCAAAGCGGCATAAACCAAGAGTATCCACAACAGAAAATTCAGGAACCAAAGATGATCAAAGAGTTCGGAGTCCAGCAGGTGAAACGGGGTATTGCCAATATGGACGACAAATCGGTCCGAGGATCTTGCTGACCAGTAGAGGGAGACCACGGTATCGATGATGTTTTCGGGGCTTGAAGTTAGGTTTTGTGGTGATGCTTCTGGGTGTTGCGTTAAGAAGTCACGGATGTGCGCTCGCCCCCTTTGAACTTCAGTCACACTGCGCTTTTCCGTCAGTCCGATCAGCTCGGAGATATCGGATGCGAGAAACGCCGAAGCGGAAATGCCTTCGAGCGGAACATGCCTGCTTTTAGTTAGAATCGATGGATCTGCTCCGTGGGTTATCAAGAATTCAAAAGCATCTGCGGAACCGAAGAAGACAGCAAAATGTAGGGGTGTGTTTCCAGTGCTGTCTTGTGCGTTAACGTCTGCTTGATTCTCGTAAAGGAGCCTGAGTGCGGCCGCGTTGTCGCTCAGGCTGGCCCAACTCACGAGGCGTCGAAAGAAGATTCCGTCTTGGTGATTCGGGTCACCGCCGGAGAGCAACCAAGACTTTAGAAACTCGATGTCGCCGCGTACGATGGCTTCGATCACCGGTTCGCGATGCCGCGATGCGGCGGCGCGTTGCAACACAAAGTTGTTGAGTGGGAGAATGCACAGGGAAGCGAGCGCGAGAGGAATCGCGATCCGTTCGAATCGTTGTTGCATCAGTTTCTTCAGCCCTCGCTGCTCGTAAACAAGCTGCGTGAAGAAACCGCTGAGCATAAAGAACAGCGGCATACGAAAACCGTGGATCCAAACGCACAGAAGGGTCAAGATTGTATTGGATTGTTGCTCGTGAACACTCCAAGGAAATCCGATGAAACTCGCGCATGTGTGCAGAACGATGCCGAGAACCATTGCCGTGCCACGCAAGGCGTCTAGATCTGATCTGCGGTCTGTCATCGCGATTTTCTTCTGTCCTGGTAATGCAGAATTGCGATAGTCAACAAGGTGGCAACACAAAGTTGTGCAATCATCGCCAGGATTGGGATCCAGATCGATGGATTGTATTCACCGAGGTTCTTCCAAAAGGACGGGACCCCCGCTCCTTCGCTGCGGCAACCGCGGTGCGCCCAATAAAGAGGTGAGAAGAGCATCGCCAGCCATTTCAAGATCCCACCGCGTATCGGCAAAATCGTCGCGCTCAATAGTACCTGCGGAGTGATCAGCAATGGAATGTTCATCACTCCCTTATCCGTGGCATTGACCAACGCAGAGACAATCAGCCCTATAGCTGCACAGGTTAACGCAGAGAGCCAATTGTAGACGAATTCCAACGGTGCACCCCGTCGATAGATTTCCATAGGGACCTCTCCGCCAAAGGCCGCGCGCAACTGAAATCCGATTTCAACACAAAGGGTGAAGATCGCGACTTGAACAGCAAGCGTCACCGCAAGATTGAAGAGCTTGGCGAGCACATACGGAACGCAACGCAATCCGTGGATGCGTTCGAGTTCGAACATGGGACGCTCTTTGACAATCTCCTTATAGCCTACGACAAATCCAAGGATCATCATGATGATGCTCATGAGCGAGATCACTTTGAAAGTACCAGCTGGATCGATGACTTCCGTTTCTGGAGCAATCGGAACTCGGTCGGTCAGCGCGTCTCGGATCACACGTTCCGTCGATGGTTCGCGCAAGTGTGCGAGCATCTTCGGCTGGCTGTCGAGAAAGACACGTATCTGTCCAGCTATCGCTGAATCTTGTGGCATTGTCTCCGCATCGATCGCATCGCGAACTTCTCCCCAGACATCCGCAAGAACTTCTTTTTCGGGCGGATCTAGAAGCCTGGTGATCATCAGCGGACCGCGAAAGGACGTAGCGGAGAAGCTTGCGAGAACCAATACAGCGAGAGCTACTGGCAGGAAAAGTGCAAGTCTTATCGCTGCGCGATCCCCAAGCATCGATTCCATGCCTCGTCGAAAGAGGGTTGAGAATTGTTTGGCAAAGGAAGTCGGCGCCAATCGCTCGAGGTTACCCACCGATACTTGATGGGTTCCAGAAGCAGCAACTTCCCCACCGGGATCAGTTGAAGGTGCGGCAGTAAGGAACTTGGAAGTAGTCCATTTCTCCCGCCAATATCCAATGGGTTTGTCCTCGATTTCCAGGTAGACATCGGAAAGTCGTTTGACACCAAAATGGGAAAGAGCATCGGTAGAGGTTCCGAAAAAGACCACGTTTCCATTACCGATAATGAGCAACTTGTCCGCGCGATCCACGTTATCCAAGTGATGGGTGACAGCGAGGATGGAAGTACCCTGCCGCGATTGTTCGCGAAGCAAACCCATAATCCTCGCCTCCGTGGCCGGATCAAGCGAACTGGTGGCTTCGTCAAGTATCAACAGGCCAGGGTTCGAAAGTAATTCTGCTGCGAGACTCGCTCGCTTAGCCTCTCCACCGGAGAGAAGCCGAATCGGGCGGTCTGCAACCTCGGAAAGACGAAGTTCATCGATGGCTTCGTTCACCGCCGAATCGCGGGCTTGGCCGCTTATGGATTCCGGTAGACGGATCTCGGCAGCATACCCCAACGCTCGGCGCACGGTCAGTTCTGGTGGATTGATGTCAGATTGCGGAACATAGCCAATGCGTCCGCGCAAGTACTCATGAGAACTCGCCAAGTCCTTTCCGTCGATGAGGATCATGCCGGAAGCTACGCGGTGTTCGCCAAGCAATGTGCGTACGAGGGTAGATTTCCCGGCACCGCTGGGTCCCAAAACGCAAACGAATTCCCCGGGGGATAACTCGAAGCTGATGTCTTCGAGAATCCTGTGAGTGGATTTGGTGGAACTTTGGCTTGAGTCCACTGAAACGTGGTCGAACCGCAGAGACAGCCCTGTGGTTGGTTTGAAGTTTGGTTTGAGTGAAGCCAATTGCAATCTCCGGTCAAAACTGTGGATCGTGTGTTCCTGCTAAGCTACCGTATTTCGGTGGCCAAGCGACGGGGTAAGATAACCACCGTCTGAAAAACGGGAAGGCTAACCCCGCTTCGGAGGGGGTTAAATAAAAAGAGCGTTGCAAGGAATCGGGTATCCCTGCAACGCTCTTTGGAGTTGATCGATGAAAATTCGCTAAGGAATGAAGTGCAATCGGTCTTTGCCGGTTACCAGTATGGCCACAACATTAAAAATATTGCAGTGAAGTGTAGCAGTTAGGTTTCGTAATTAGGTTTCGTAATTAGGAACCGAATTCGACTCGGCGACGTCCGAGTTGTTCTTGAAGTCTCTGAACGATGCTCGTGTGCATCTGGCTAACGCGGCTTTCGCTCAGGTCGAGTGTGGCGCCGATTTCTTTCATCGTCATCTCTTCGTAGTAGTAGAGGATGATGATCAGACGTTCGTTGCGGTTGAGACCTTTGGTGACCAAACGCATCAGATCGCTTTTACCGATACGGCGTGTTGGATCTTCGCTTCGTTTATCTTCAAGGACGTCGATTTCGCGAACATCTTTGTAGCTATCGGTTTCGTACCATTTTTTGTTCAACGATACCAGGCCGACGGCGGCCGCATCGGCCTTCATCTTCTCTAGCTCATCGATCGAGATGCCCATGGTGACGGAGAGTTCATGGGTGGTCGGAGCGCGACCGTACCTGGCTTCGAGCAACTTGGTTGCTTCATTAAGTTTGCTTGCTTTGCTTCGGACGAGTCGTGGGACCCAGTCCATGGTGCGGAGTTCATCGAGCATTGCACCGCGAATACGAGGCACGCAGTAGGTTTCGAATTTGACCCCGCGTTCCATATCGAAAGCGTCGATGGCATCCATCAGGCCAAAGATCCCGGCGCTGATCAGGTCGTCGAGTTCGACCCCTTCAGGGAGTTTGGACCGCAGTCGTTCACCGTTGTAGCGGACGAGAGGGGTGTATCGTTCAATCAGTCTATTCCGCAGTTCGATGCTGGTCGGATCCGCTTTGAATTTCGTCCAGACCTCAGTCATGTCGACATTTTGTACGGCAGTTGTCGCCATTCGAACCTCCATGCTTTCTTGGCTATCTCGTCGTGCGCCACTTGGTGAACAACGACCCGACTCTTGCGCATCTAGCAGGACATCCATGTCCGGCCCGATCGATTTCTCACTGTGGCACTTGAGAGGCGGACTCTACCGAGTTCCGCCGGCGAATTCCACACCAATTAAGCAAAGATTCAGAAATCCGGATTGTCTTACTTATCCAGATTACCGAGTCGTTGCTCGTTTGACGCAGAAAATGCCCCGCGAGGGGTTCCCAAAGCCAATAGCAGTGCAAGATTGCCGACGATCCATCCCAGGCAGGATGCGATCAAAAGTGCTAGGATCGTTTGAGCCAAAACCTTTTCCGCATCCCAACCTTGAATCAATCCCAACGCAAGTTGGGCGATCAATGCTAGGAAGCCATAGGTTGCAGCGGTCAAACGGGCCATCGCTGTTCTCGCAAGTGTGATTTACAATTCCTTTAAAGCGACCATCGATGCATGTTCTTCGTTTTTTGTCATCCAATCCCTGTCGAAACAGGGACGGAAACATCGGGCGAAGAAACTACACTTTGTCCGCCAAGTTTCTATCGGCGTAGATTGTGCCGACTCTGCAGCCTTTGAAACAATTTTTCAAGAACTCGTAGGTGACTTTCTGAACGCTCACCGCAAACTCTCTAAACTGCTCTAGTTCTTAAACCTTCCTGGGGTACCCATTTGACTATTTCAACCTTTTTCCCATCCTTTCCAATATCGACTCCAATATCGACGCAGAGGCGATAGAGTATCGAAGTCGCTTTCGGACACGAACACGATTCGCTAAAACGTCGTGCGAACGCAAATCGACAAATAGAAACCAATTCTTTGAAAAGTGAGATCGAACGCTATGGCCGCACAACATTCACCAGGATTCCTCAAGATCGTCGAGCAAGTCCGAGCCAACATTCGCGAGTGCACCGTCGAGGAGCTCAAGCAGCGGCTCGATGGCCCCAACCCTCCCGTCCTGATCGATGTACGCGAGGAAAGCGAATTCGAAGCCGGGCATGTTCCCGGTGCCGTGCACTTGAGCAAAGGGATCATCGAGCGAGATATCGAATCGCGGTTTCCAGATACGTCAACCGAACTCTATTTACTGTGCGGAGGGGGATTCCGATCTGCACTCGCCGCCGATAACTTGCAAAAGATGGGCTACACGCGAGTTGTCAGTGTCGACGGTGGGTGGCGCGGGTGGACTCAAGCGGGCTATCCGAGGACAACAGGTTCCTGAACCTAGAGGGGACTTAGAGTATCTCATCAACGGCGATTGATTTCCATGCTATTGCAACCTATCGAGAATTCCCAAGCAGTTCATGCCGAATCTGAAACTCAGCTGCGGTTCGGCTTCGAGAAAGCGACCAGCTCCGCGCGATTGCTCAGTGGGCACCATGAGCGAGGTTGGCGATGCGTTGTCCCATCGAAGATCAATTTATTTCTTGAAGTGCTCGGGCGTCGCGAAGACGGATACCACGATCTCGATACGTTGATGCATGCGATCGATTTGACTGACGTGTTGGAGATCTATCCCTCTGAATTGTCGTCGATCACACTCCGCGTCGATGATTCACAAGCCCTCCATATCCCTGGGGCTTGTAGCATTCCCGGATCCGATTCGCCGGATCGAGCGTTTCAAATCCCGAGCGACTCGAGCAACCTAGTTGTTCGAGCATTAGAAAAACTCCGAGCAAGATTGGAACCGCCTCATCGCCGTGACCAAGGTGCCGTCGTGGTGCTTCGCAAAAGGATACCAGCACAAGCGGGGCTTGGGGGTGGAAGCGCTGATGCAGTCGCTGCTCTGTTGCTCGGTTCATTGTTGTGGAGACAAAGCGTCGATTTTGACTTGCTGCGTCTGTTGGCGGCCCAGCTCGGTAGCGATTTGAATTTCTTTCTCGATGGGCAATGCTTGGCTCAAAAGGCCCCAGGATCCACAGCTGGAATCGGTTCGGGAAAGGACTCTTTGTTAGGCTGGAGTGCGCGATGCACCGGGCGCGGAGAGTTTGTCGAGCCGCTAAGCTCCGACGTGACGCTTCATGGGGTCATTATCCATCCTAGAGAAGGCTGCAATACGGGAGAAGTGTTTGCCAAGCTTCGCAGTGGGGGGGAATTCGATGGGCCACGCCGTTCGCCAGAGGATTTGTTGAAGCGAATTGTCGAATTGCAAGCGTTGAGCGGTATGAATGGAAAAGCCCCACTCGATTCGCAGCATTGGAATGAGCTTGGGCATTTACTGTATAATCGGCTCGACGCGGCGGCCAAGCAGACTACGGCTTGGGTACAGAGCGCGGCGAACCGGCTTGATCGCTACAATCCGTACGGTCAGTGCTTAACCGGTAGCGGTTCAGCCCGGTTTTGCTTGTGCTCGAGTCGGGAGCAAGCCGACCAAATAGCTACAGAAATAAGAAAAGAAGAAGAGTATCGAGCTTATTCGGTATCGAGCTGGAGGACACCAGCTTTGTCCGTTCAGATTGCGAATTGCATGCACTCATAACCCCGTTAGGGTGCTTGGGATTCGCATCGGATGGTTTAAGGTCGGGATTTAAACATCAATGGAATGAGAAGCATCAAGATGGACATCACAGAGGTTCGAATCAAATTAATGGAGGAGTCAGAAGACCGCCTGCGGGCTTTCTGCTCTATTACATTTGACCAAGCGTTTGTTGTTAGAGATTTGAAGATCATCGAAGGGACGAACGGTCCTTTCGTCGCGATGCCGAGTCGCAAGATGACTGCGAGGTGTGGTAGGTGCGGTTGCAAGAACCACATGCGAAGCAATTATTGCAACCAGTGTGGAACGCGGTTGCGAGGACAAGATTTGCGTGAGGTCGAAGGTGCGGCGAACAAGTTTTACGCCGACATCGCGCATCCGATTAATCAAGCTTGCCGAGATCAAATCCAGCAATCGGTAATCAGCGAGTATCATCTGGAGCTTGAGCGGGCCAAGCAACCCGGGTACTTCTCTAGGTACGACGAAGAGTATGTAGAGCAGATCCCGCATGCGAGCCACGGTACACAGGGTGGACACGGTTCTCAAGGTGGACACGGCTCTCATGCGGGCAGCAAGTCTGCCGTACCTCGACCGCATATGCTTGAGAAACCTCGGGAGGTTGAGCCACGCGATGCGACGGTGATACAAGCTGAGACGAATGGAGTGCCGGCAAGCGAATCGTC
>CAIJIZ010000420.1 GCA_903820735.1 uncultured Pirellula sp. | reverse complement strand
GTACCTCGCTTGCGAATATCATAAGGACACAACATCGCTCCGTTAAGAAGCGACGAAAACACATCCATGTTCGATGCACTGAACGCAGGGGAGTAGAGCAAACTCAATCGATCTTCGCTCGTTACCTCTAGCTCCTTACCATAGACGGTAGCGAAATGGAAAAGATTCCGCTGCAACTGGCAAACACCCTTGGGAATTCCTGTAGATCCCGAGGTATAGAAAATCGATCCAAGTGCGTCGGCGGGAATCGCGATTTGCAGCGACTCGCCAGAAAAACTCCCCGAACCCGATAATTGCAACGCAGGCGAGTCTACGCAAAGAACAGGAATTCGCCCATCGGCCAATTTGTTTGCGAGTTGCTCATGCGATTTTGTTGTCAACAATGCAGAAGGCACGCAGTCGGCAATCACCTTGTATATCCGGTCACTGCCATCGGCTGCATCCAAAGGGATAAAAGTCGCTCCCAACTTTAACACCGCAAGAGTGCTGATAATCGACTCGGCGCCTTGTTCGAACAGCAAACCGATTCGTTCAGGGGAGGATTCGCAAGCTTTCATGATCGCATGTGCGATGCGGTTGCTCGTGCGATCTAATTCCCTATAAGTTATATCGCCATGCGCTGTGCGAATTGCGACATGATCGGCATACTTCTCAGCGACCATTTCAAATCGGGTCGCAATCAGATTAGGTGGGGGCATTACTAGCGCCATGTTATTACCTTGATTGTTCCTCGCGCGAACCAGCGGTGCCTTCATAACCAATCTCAGGGACGAACTGGTCACCGGATCGTACGAGCCATCGAATCTCTTGGTGTTTCGTTTGATCGGGATCGAAAGGACGATCGCTTCCAGTCAGATTGACCAAAAACGATTCATCTGCCGGAATCCTTCCTGTGCGAACTCCTTGGATCAATCCTGCGAGCGCGGCTGATGCGGAGAAACAAGCATCAATATTTTCGTGTTCCAATAACAAGTCCCTGGCTTCACGGATCGAGGATTCGCTCGCGATTTCGAAAGCCCCATGACTCTCTTGGACAATGGACCGTATGATAGGATAGACCTTCGACGGATCGCCGCGCAGAATTGCTTCGGCGATTCCTTGAGGATGATGCACGATATGTTCCGGTGCAACTTGGTCGGCCCCTTCAAGCCAAGCTTTGGCCATCGGTGCACAACTCTCCTGCTGCACACAGAGCAATTTCGGGAGGCGGGAGATCTTCCCAAGCCCCTTTAATTCCTTCGCACCCTTGTACACACCGGCGACTCCCATTGCACTAGAAACCGCTTGCACGTACCAGTCCATCGGCTCTGAAGCTTGATCCATCGCTTCGAGATAACATAGCTTGAGCCCTTCTCGACGGCCGATGTTAAAGAATCCTCGCTCGGACGCCAATCCATTGGCTTTCGCGAAAACGGACGCTTGATTGAACGCATCGACAAAAGTTGCATCCCGTAACACGTAATGCACAATCTGATCGCAATCGCGATAGTTGACTCGGTGATGAAAGCTCTCTGCCGTAAACAAAAACATTTTCATGTCGGGAAATCGTCGTACTGCCCTCGCAAAAGCCGTCGAACTATTCCCGGTCGATGATGTGCAAAACGTCCGAATACCAGCTTCGTACAGATAGGCCAAGGCGATGGCAGCCATTCGATCCTTGGTCGTGCCGGTTGGCAAAGTGGTCTCGTCCTTCAAATACAATCGAGACATTCCCAAAACCGCACCCAGTCGTTTTGCATGAACCAGTTCCGTGCGAGTCGCTTGATCGGGAAGAAGTCTCGTATCGCGAATAGGCAGCAAATCGCGAAATCGGACGAAATGATTATCGCTCACAACCAGCTTAACTCTGGATAAGTCGTAGGTAACCTCAGCGTATCCGCCACATTCGCAGAACGTGACGTACTTTTGCTCGAAGGATCGCTGGCACTCAGTACAAGCGATCCGCATTCTGGGAGCCGATTCAATCGTCATCAATCGTGCTCCTCGAGCGTTTTAAAGCGATCTAGCTGAAAGGGTTTCAGAGACAAATCACAAGATCCATTCGCAATCCATTGCGCCGCACAAAAACCCATCCCTGCCGAAAGAAGCATACCTTTCGGCCCGCATCCTCCCACGATCAAGGCGTTGGTCAAGTCTCCGATACGATCGAGAATGGGCAATCCATCGCTCGTGATGGGTCTTAAAGCAGCGACGTGCTCGACCACTTTTGCATCGCGAATCGATGGGATCATGCGAGCAACGCTATCGATGATGATATCTCGGCCAGTCTCGGTGGGAGACGTATCGAATCCGGCGGATGCATCCAAGGTTCCGCCGAGCCAAGCCAACTGATTAGGCTCGCGATAGATTCCAAACTGCTTCCAACTCACGTGGTGGTAAGGAGCATTTTTAGGGAGTTCGACCAGTAACATCTCCCCCTTCAAGGGTTTGATCGGGACCGAAGTTCCAAACCATTGCTGGGCATGAGATGCCCAAGGCCCATTGCAAAGGAGAACGTTACCACAGGTGATTTTATCTACCCCGACATCCAACGACTCGACCTTTCCGCCTTTAGTGGAAATACCGGTCAGGGACCCTTGAAGGAGTTCGACTCCTTGTCGTTGTGCAGCAAGCAGGACGGCTCGCGTGTAGAGCTGGCTGTGTACGTTTCCGTTTCCGGAGCTCCAGAGTCCGCCGACGGCTTCCGGGCCGATCCGCGGATCGGCTTTGAGAAGTTCGTCTCGATCCAGAATCCTCGCAGAGAAGCCAGGGATTGCATCGAACTTGCCGAGCGATTTGGCGAGTTGCTCGAGTTCGTCGTGCGAATAAGCTAGCTCGATTCTCTCGATTCTTTCCAAG
>CAIJIZ010000419.1 GCA_903820735.1 uncultured Pirellula sp. | reverse complement strand
GATTCTCAATTTCGGCAGCTAGTTCGGCAATAGTAGGAAATTCAAACAGCTTTCGCAGCGGAAGATCGATCTGCATTACACAAGTAATCCGTGCATTCACGCGGGTGGCCATGAGAGAATGTCCACCGAGCGCAAAGAAGTTATCGTGTATACCGATGTTTTCGATTCCTAGTACATCCGCCCATATGCTAGCCAGTTGTTTTTCGATGGGAGTGCCAGGAGCGACGTATTTTGTTTCCAGTTGAGGTCGAGAATCATCTGGGGTTGGCAACGCTTGTCGATCGATCTTGCCGCTTGGTGTCAGCGGGATCGCCTCCAGTTCTACGAATACGGCGGGTATCATGTAGTCTGGAAGTTTGTCACGCAGGTGGATCCTCAGTACGAAGCTATCCGGTGATTTTCCTTCTTTGGGAACATAATAGGCCACAAGACGTTCATCACCGGGACGATCCTTTCGGAGGATGACGGTAGCTTGTGTGATATCCGAGTGCTCGTTGAGCACGGACTCAATCTCTCCCGGTTCGATTCGGAAGCCACGCAATTTGATCTGATCGTCTAGACGGCCGAGGAACTCTAAGTTTCCATCGGCGCGCCAGCGACACAGATCCCCTGTACGATAGAGTCGCTCTTGGTCATCTTTGGAGAATGGGTTGTGGACAAATTTTTCGGTGGTCAGCTCGGGACGGTTCCAATAACCACGAGCCAGCCCCGCACCACCGATATACAGCTCTCCTGGGACACCTATTGGTACTAACTGGCGTTGAGCATCCAACACATATACTTGAGTATTCGCAATTGGGCGACCAATTGGAATGGAGTCGCAATCCAACGCAATATTTGACGGTATTCGATAGCAGGTGGCGAAGGTTGTACTCTCGGTCGGTCCATAGCCATTAATGAATTGCACGTCCGGACCGAGCGCTGCCTGTGCCTTACGAATATGCGGGACCGACAGAGCTTCTCCCCCGGAGAGAATTTCCTTGACGCCAGCCAAAGCTTGTGGGGTATGGTCGACCAGTTGATTGAAGAGCGTTGCGGTCAGCCACAGCGTGGTGACCCGATTTCGCTGGATTAGATCTGCTAGTTTTCGGAAGTCTGGAAGTCCGACTTGTGCCACCACGAGCTTCGCACCATGCAGCAGAGGGCCCCAAAGCTCGAAGGTAGAGGCATCGAACGACGGCGTCGCCAGTTGTAGGAACACACGATCTGGGCCAAAGGACGTGTAGTTATTTCCGAACACTAGACGCGCGATAGAAGTATGCCGAATCTCTACCCCCTTGGGCTGTCCAGTAGACCCTGACGTGTACATCACATAGGCAAGGTTTTCGGCACAAACATGGATCGATGGATTCTCTCGTTTATCCACCTGCAGAATGGGAAGTTCGCGATCTATACAGACTACGGGTATACCCTCTACAGGAATTCGTCCCTTCAACTGATGTTGAGTGACGAGAAACTTGACCTTGGAGTCTCGCATCATGAACTCCAGTCTTTGTTTCGGAAGATCGGCATCCAGTGGCACGTAAGCACCGCCTGCTTTCATGATGCCGAGGATGCCGATGACAAGTTGCGCTGAGCGTTCCAGGCACAGTCCTACCAGAGTTTCAGGTCCAACACCCATCCCGATGAGCTGATGCGCGAGCTGATTGGCCCGTTCGTTCAGTTGGCGATAGGTTAGTTCCTGCTCTTGGAAGACGACGGCGATCGAGTCGGGAGTACGTTCGACTTGTTCCTCGAACAGTTGATGTACGCATTTGTCGCGAGGATATTCAACATTGGTATCGTTCCACTCCACCAGCAACTGATGGCGTTCCGCCGCAGTTAGAAGCGGCAGTTCACGGATTCGCTGATCCGGTACCGAAACGATGCCTTCCAGCAATGTCACAAAGTGCTGAGACATTCGATCTATCGTCGATGGATCAAAAAGGTCTTTGCTATAGACAAGAGTACCGCCGAGATTTTTTGGTTTCTGCCAAAGGTGTAGCTCTAGGTCAAATCGTACTCGCTGACGAGGCGAGGGTAGAAGCGATACCTCTAAATCCCGCAATGCCAAACCTCCTTCTGAAAAATTCAGTAGCTGAAACAAAACCTGGACAAGCGGGCTACGACCGAGTAGACGTTCGGGCCG
>CAIJIZ010000418.1 GCA_903820735.1 uncultured Pirellula sp. | reverse complement strand
TCCCGCAGGCGACCAACGGGATCGAAGCCTTCTAAAAGCAGACCTGCGAAATCAAATCGTTGGTGGCAAGCCGCACAACTTGGGTGTTCTCGGTGAGCGGCGAGCAGTTCACGCAGCGATACTCCTTGAGTGTCACGGTCTGACTTAGGAAGTTCAGGTACGTTGGGAGGTGGAGAAGGGATCCGTTCGCCAACTAATCGGCGGATAATCCAGTACCCACGCTTTACAGGACTTGTTCGCAACCCCGGGGAATTATTCGTAAGAAAAACTCCCATAGTGGGAAATCCACCTCGAGGGTCCGCAGCGTCTAAATCAACTCGATACCACTTCGACGGATCGGCCGAATGCTCATCGAGTGCGGTAAGTCCGTAATGAGATGCAAGTCGCGAGTTGACAACAACGTAATGTGAATCTAGGCAAGCTCGTATCGAGCCACTTTCCTGAAGGATACTCCAGAGGAGCTCAACGGGTTCGTCGGCCATCGCCCGTTGTAATGGATCGTCATAGCTGACGAACTCATCGCGATCGACACCTTTGTGCTCAGTAAATTCTCGAAAGTCTAACCAGCTTCCCATAAACTCTCTGAGCATGATTTTTGAACGTGGATCGGAGATCATTCGTTTGAATTCCTGAGCAATACCTTCTTCGGTTGCGAGCGTTCCTCGGTTTGCTGACTGCATTAACGCGTGGTCCGGAATTGAGCCCCAAAGTGCAAAGCTCAGTCGTGATGCAAGTTCGATCGGGTTCAATGGATGGGGGACGCTAGAGTCTGATCCGGCAGATGTAGGTTGCAGATCCCAACGAAACAGAAACCAAGGCGAGGTCAGAATGGTCGCTATGGAATCGTCGATTGCTATCCTATGATCTCCACCCGAAATCGCTAGGAAATCGTGATAGTCTTTTGCGATCGACTCGCGATCGTGAGCACTTAAAGGTTTACGGTATGCCTGCTCGGCAAGCCGGATCAAGTCTTCCACATGCTTGGATTGTGCGATCGACTTCAATTCAAAGTGTGTGTCCAATCGTTTACGCATGAGCTTGAAGTATTCTTCAACTGCTAGCTGGACTTGTGGGGAAGGTTCTCCTTCTCGCAGTTTATCTAGATACGTCGTCGCGAATCGCGAGTAGGGTTCTGGTTCTACGATGGAGGCGTCCTCCGCTCTCGCGAAATCGAACCGAGATTCCCAAAGGTATCGAGATTCAGCACGTTCAAACCAGAGGAAGCCAGTGAACTGTCTAACCGGCAATTCACAGACATACTCGAATTCACGCCATAACCCGTCGAGTTCCTCTATTCCGTTATGGTCCAACACCAAATCTATCAAGGGTTGATCGTCTCGATAGTATCCCATCATGCTGTGGAATCCAGCGCTTAGTAACCTGCCTGCCGCTTCCTGTTTCTCCTCGCGTGCGTAAGGTCGACCACGTTCCGAGACGTAGAACGCATTTGGAATAATCGAACAGAAATCGTCATAGGTAGTTTTTAGTGCCGTTGAGTCAGCATCGGCTCTTTGGCCGTCATCGCCGACCAATAAGCTTTTGTTTGCTGGATCGAATAGATCTTCTCGGCACGTACGACGGTCCGCGGCAAGTTGGTCGTTGTACCACAAGATCAGCGATTGCGTCCCTTGATGCAGATCTTTGGGGCCCTTGAGCATCTCTCGTTTGGGAGTGAGGCTATTGCGAGTTTGGGTAATCCACTCGACAAGCTTTTCGCAGGCCAGTTCGCATCGTCGTTCGTCTAGTTCGCTAGCGATTGTCTCGTTGAATCGCTTTTGTATCTCCCTCCAAGGGCCAAATGCGGCGACTTGGCTTTCCTTTGCGAGAACACGTTCTGCTAAGGTGCGCAAATACTTCGCGCTTAACCCATAGTTGGCTGCTATTTGATCTGCGATCCGTTCGGTATGCTTCGCAATTGCTGAGTCTGGTTGAACGTTATTTGCGAGTTCTTGTTGAAGGAGCCGCAGTGCATGGAAATACTTTCGCAGATCTGTCGGTTGGCTTCGGTAAAAGTCAACAATCTTGTGTACGAAGTACTTGTCCCGATCGGTTTCGGAAAGGACTGGGTAAGGCGCAAAAGCAATTCTCTGAGATTGCAACAGCGCATGGCTTGATACCATCCTCGCACCATCGAGGTACTTGCCTACCAAGGATGGAGGTAACGAAAGAGTTTGTGCGGAGTTGTCAAACCCCGCTTCGTTTGCAGGGTCGATCGGGAAACTATCTGCAGGGTGTATAGCCGCGGAAGTTAAAGCTTCGATGGCCGCATTGTATTCGGCGTGGGTAAGCCGACGGATAGAGTTCGGGCCGGGATCCGATCTGCGAAGATTCGCTTCGCGGCGACGCAAATCCTTGGACCAGCGGAGAATCTCCCCGATTTCCTCTGCAGTGGGTCGCACCGAAGCCTCTTGCGGTGGCATGTCCGAGATTTCGATCCGTGAGAGAACGAAGTCCCAGCTTTCGAGACGCTCAGCAATAGCTCCATCATCGAAATACTCAGTAACATCGAATTTCGCTTCCGCGTCTGATCCCTGATGACAATCCTGACAGTACTTGGCCAGGAACGCTCTTGGGAAGGATTGGTCTTCGCGACTTTGACACATTCCGAGTGTTGGAAAAGCCAACGCAGGCATCCAGCCGACAAAAAACAAGAAGAATTTGCGAGGCAGGCATCCGTTGAGCAGGATCGAACTGAGCAGGATTGAACGAAATCCTACCGCCAAGCAAAGCAGCAAGAATCCGGCGAGGGATGACAAAGTCTCGCGGTGGGATAGAGAGTTAGCAATGGAAGTTTTGGAAAACAAAGCTTTATCGCGAAGGCTGGAGTGACTCGAAGACCTCGTTCGCAAAATCGATGCAGTCAATCGGTGTGCGACGCTTGCGCGAAGTATCGAGAATTCGACGATAAGCCGACGTAAGATTGCGGGCTACCGAAGATTTTTCAAGATGACGAACGAACGGTCACGAGGTTCAGGGCAGGATGGGTCGAGCAGTGGCAACTGCTCTGCGACGCTATTGGCCAAATCTTGAGCTGGCTCGTCTCTCCAGTCTATCAGAAATCGGATCAGTTTTGCCATGTCCATAGAGCACCCTTCCCGAGGAATCTGCGGGGTTG
>CAIJIZ010000417.1 GCA_903820735.1 uncultured Pirellula sp. | reverse complement strand
CCGCAAACACGAGCGCAGCGAGGCGTCACTGCGCGTAAGAAAGGTGCTTCGAAACTTGCGCGGACTGCGGCCCGGAGACCTCATCTTACGATAGCTACCTGCGCCCGGCAGGTATGTTACAGCTCTTCAGTTCTGCCAGTATGCGTATTGTAGACTGGTATACCTTTGATTGCCTTAAGTCGGTCGCTGCCACTTAGGAACGTAAGCCGACCCTTTACGTCTCTGCTCTCTCGGAATTTCGATTCTACATCCCTTCGTGTAGCGTAACTTCACGAACATGCGCATTGAGTTTGTCGCGCCGCACAAAGTATGCGTTATTACCAGCGCTGTTGCAGCCGACGAATGCATACCCTTTCTCCGCTGATAGTTCATAAAGAGCCCGAAGCGACGCACCAACATACAGGTTCGAATAATGCGCTTTGTTTCTGCAAAAAGCCGGGTCGTATGGAATGGTTATCGACCTTTCAATCCCAAACACACTGTTGTATTCCAAGATCAGCAAGATAGGTGAAACTGTATTTAATTTCTTCCAGATCCAGTAGTCGTTCCCGTCGATGTCGATGTGGAGAAGTCCTAGCTCGGGGGCGAAACCAGATGACGCTACCAAGCTGTTTACGTTTTCTTCGTCCACGAATGCTGCTTTCGCGGTGAGCTGATGTCTCCAGTAATACTCGGAGCTTACTATTTGGGCAACGCTTTGCTCTGAGGCATCCATCACAAAGCCAGACCAGTTGTTATTCATCAACAGGAATCTGGTGTTCGATTCCCTGTAGTTCTCCACACCGAATTCGACGAAAGTCTTGTTGGGTATATCAAGATTGTGTATCAACCACTGGATGATTCCGTCATCGCCAAATTGAGAGAAGACTTTGAACTCAACCTCGGAAAGCGAGCTTACTGTTTTCTTAGCCTTAACCGAATCGACCGCGAGTTTTCCAAGTAGAAGTAAGCTATGTTCCGTTGGGGGAGGTTGGTGTGCGATCTTGTCGACCGCATTCCTTAAGTTGCGCAGGAAGGTAATCATGTGGTTTTGTTCAGTTGGAAATGCGATGCTGCTATAGCTCAGGGCGATTAGGCTGGTTGATTGCCGACGTCATCTTTCTTGATCAACATTGCGTCAAGGCGACGTTTGAGTTCTTGGTTTTCATCGCGAAGATTCTTGAGTACCACGCCGACATGGAAGAAGCAACACGGTAAAAAGCAAATGAAAGTGGTAAGTCCAATATTCTCGTTGCCGGTCGCAAATCGACCAACGATGTCGGCTGTCACCGTGATGAGGGACAGAACGCCACAGAAAATGGCTGCCATCCAAGGCGATAGTTTTTCGCGCACACTGGGTTCGATCATACTCGATTTAAGCATACTGGGTTGTCTTTCAATTTTTGGTTTAAAACAGGACTTTCCTCTCCATGCAACGAATCCATTCCAAGCATTCGAGAGCCTTACCCCAACCCTACCGAATGCTCTCTAGGAATTCAAACAAAGACTTCGTTGATGAGTCTTCGGATCCCCCCAGATCGTCATTGAGTTGTGAATGATTTGTATCGTGTTTACCTACTGCTCTCGCCGGAATCTCTGAGTCCTTCAAGACGCTCTCGAGCCGTCTTGCTTGGGCGGTTGTGTCAGGGTTTCCGGAGAAGTACAGAATCAAAAATGGTGGAATGTTTTTGTTTTTCGCAACGTGGGTGACTGCCGAGAAGTCCACATGCTTTTGAGGATCGTTGCCAAATTTTTGCCGATGCCCGAAGGTTGGCATCTGGCCACCGTAGATCGCTTGACGGTGTTCTGCTGTCATGATGATTTTGGGGATGTCGTAGGTGTCTCCATCGACGGGGATACAGCCTTTGAGAATCGACATAGGAGTCCCATTGGCTTTTAGGTATCGATCATCGATAGATAATAGAGCAGCGAGTTGGGCTCCTGCGGAGTGTCCGCCCACGATAATCGATTCGGGGTTACCGCCGTGGGCGGCGATATTCTTGTGTACCCAATGGATTGCACTTGCGACATCACGGGTGAGCACGTCCATGGTGACATCGGGTAGCAGTCGGTAATTGCAAGCGACGAATAGGTAGCCGTGTTCAGTGAAGTACTTGGGTTTGTTCGCAACGTCGGATTTGTCCCCTTGCTGCCAACCTCCTCCATGGATCCAAAAAACAACCGGCAGTTTGTTCGTAGAACTGGATTTTGTCTTTGTATAAACGTCGAGCACGTGCCTTGGATGGCCGTCGGGCAAATACGGTACATCCTTGACGATATCTTGGGCTTGTGCAATCGAAGCGAGAGTGGCTAGGAAGAGTAGTCCGATCCAGAGCTGCATGATGATATTCCCTGAGTGGAGCGAGCGTTTTCGAAAACTCGAAATTGGCAAGTGGCGAATCTATTTTGAGATTGGTAGGCTCCAAGGTTTATCGATTTCGGGGACGACTGGTTTGGCGTCTGTTTTAGCCTCGATTTGCTTGGCCCATGCTTGTGCGTCTTGGGCGATCGGCGGCCAAGTTCCATAATGCGTTGGCATGACGAAGCTTGGTTGGATAAATCGGGTGGCTTCGATGCTGTCGTCGACGCCCATGGTAAAGAGGTCGCCGATAGGCACGATGAATAGATCGACGTGTGTTCTGGCAACCCACTGCATGTCGCTAAACAGAGCGGTATCCCCAGCGTAGTAGATGCGGCCGGAGGATTTGTCGGAGTGCCAATCGATGACCCATCCTCCTGCGGTTCCTCCATAACTGCCATCAGGAAGGCTTGAGGAGTGGACTGCGGGAACGAGCTGCACGGAGAGTTTCAAACCGTCTTGATGGCTGCGGAAGGTTCCTCCGTGGTTCATTCCGACGGTATTTTGAATCGAGTGGTGTTTTGTGAGCCAAGTAGCGATTTCATAATTCGCTAACACGGTGGCTTTTGATCGGTTCGCGATCGAGGCAGCGTCTGCGATATGATCGAAGTGTCCGTGGGAGATCAGGATGTGGCTCGGATTGAGGGTTGATGCTTTGGTTTTTGCTGCCGGGTTATCATCGAGGAACGGGTCGATGAGCAAGTGAAGTTTGCCGATGCGGATGCTCCAAGTGGAGTGAGCGTGCCAGAGAATCGAGCAATCGGAGTTCTTGATTTGGTTCATTTTCAGCCTCATAACACCTGGCGACAAATCGGGACACAAGCCTATCGCAAACCAGCTTAGTCGCTTGGGGATAAAAACGAAAGAACCCTCGATTGCGGTGACCGAGGGTTCAATCATTTCTTTGTGTCGTTCAGTGACTTTTGCAGTCAGGACTAAACGAGTTCTTTCTTCGCACCGATGAGAGTCCGGAGTCGTTCTGCGAGCAATCGAGCATCAAACGGCTTCTTGAAAGTTTCGTTGATGCTGGAGCGATCGAAGCTCATGGTGTTCCCGTCGTCGGGAAGCAGAGCGATCAACACGATTTCCGAGAAGTCGACATTCTTGCGAAGGTTTTGGCAGATTTGCAGCGCTTCTAGCTTGCCGACCGAGAAGTCGACAATCATGCAATCTGGATGAAAACTTTCCGCTTGAATTCCTGCCTCGAAACCGCTCGCGGCGACTTGAACTTTGAAGCTCTTTTCCTGAGGAAGTTCTCGCTTCAAGTTCTCGATCAAAACCTGATCTTGCGCAACGATCAGGACTTTGGCCATGGCCTCATCTTCCAAATCTCCAAGGGGCATACCATGCTCCTTGAGGAATTTGATCAGATACTCTCGGGGAATGCGTCGGTCTTGTGAACCTGGGATGCGATACCCTTTGAGTCGGCCGGAGTCGAACCACTTGCTGACGGTTCTCGGGGCCACCTTGCAGATCTTCGCGACCTGGCCTGTGGTGAACACCTTCATATTTTTGGTCTCCGTTACCTTCCAAATTTTGAGTCGAGTCAGAGCGGCCACCGAAATAGTGGACGCTCAAGACAGTTGTTGCCCTTTGTTGTACTCGTCGAAAACTCTGTCCGCAGTGTGAATTCCTGCGACCTTTGCTTTCAACTCAAACAACTGGGTCAGGGCCTTACGTTGTCGGACGAACTCGCCACTCATGACAGCTAGATCCATCTAGGCCGCTCCGAGTGTGGATTTTCCCTGCACTGTGTCCCTGCCGAAACACTTGTGCTCGTCGAACCACCCGATCTGCAACGCGTGAACTTCGCACCCCTACGACGCTATGTTCACACAGAACGGTTTTTTCGACTGACCTGACCAAGCGATCCAATTTAGAAATGGAACCAGAGACCAACTATGAATTCGGAAGTACGGAATCCCGAACTCGTAGAACCAGCCGATGCACGAAGCAGCGGCTGCCTGCGATTCCCCCCTAACTTGTTTCCCTCGGCTTGGACTAAACCGGTATTGACTCCGAAGAGTCACCCGGCGCAGTACAGGCCGTCCAGCACATAATTTCGTTTCAAACCGGGTGATTACTTTAGAAAGAATCCCCCGATGACTCAGTAAGGGAAGAATTTTGCATACTGCCCCTTCGCCAACCCGGTAGGTTGGGAAATCTACCGCAACCCAACGAAAAAAACTTTAGCAGCGGCAAGCCGCCGGCCGAAACCCGCTCCCTCGACGCGGGCAAATAAAAAACGGCCGTGATGAAACGGCCGCTTTCAAGTGGTCACATTCGGGGGGAGCAATCGAAGGTCGCAGCTGATCAGGTATCGACGCCACTGTCAGGCTTCGCGGGCTTGCCCTGCTTCTCCTCGGTCTCTTTCTTTTCTCGCCAAGGCTTCTTTTCTTGGTAGCTCTTTAGCTCCTCTTTGAGCTGGTCCAATTGCTCGTTTTCGTCCTTGCCACCGACTTCGACGGCTTTGGTGGACCATTCCACGGCTTTATCGAAGTCCCCTGTTTCCGCATAAGCGGCGGCCAAAGTGCTGAGGATGTGGGCTTCGGCGTACTTGGTCAGCTCGCAAGCTCGCAGTCCGAGTTCGAGGGCTCGTTTGCCATTTCGCACACTTTCCTCAGGGCTTGTGGAGAGAACCCAGGAGAGGTTGTTGAGGATTCCGGAGAGTTCTTCGGCGTCTTCTTCACTTGCGTTTTCGATTGCCGATTCGAAATCAGCGATGGCTTCGGTATGACGACCGAGTGCTAGCAAGATGTCTCCTCGAAGCCTTAAGGCACGCCAATCAGTGCTCTCGGCTTGAATCAGCCGTTCTGCGATTCGGAGAGCTTTTCTTGGACGATCGTCCATTTGGTACATTCCGGCGAGCTGCATCAGCAGCATGCGGTTATCCGGATTGGCTTGAACAAGTTGTTCGAGGTCGGAAATTGCTTCGGAATATCGTTTTTCCTGGATGGCGATATCCATTCGCAGCAATACCAAGTCGGGAATTTCAGGCCGCTTTTCCTCAAGTAGGGCGATATCTTTTTTCGCTTGTTCGAGATCCTTAAGCGCCAAGCAGATCCTTGCGCGATTAAGGTAGGCGTCCAAGTTTTCATCGCTCAGTTCGATCGCTTTATCTGCGTCCGATCTGGCTGCTGCTAGCTTCTCTTTTTGCGTTTCTCCGGTGGCTTGGGCCATCAGAACGCCAGAGCGAAGGGAATACAAGTAGCTTTCTCCCGCGTCCTTGGAGATTCGTTCGTTGAGAAATGCTTCGGCTTCTGCGATCTTTTCGCTCTGGACCAAAATTAGGACCAAACGGCGAACGGCATACTCGTTGCTTGGCTTGACTTCGAGAAATTTCCGAATTGTCTTTTCGGCTTCTTCAAGGCGTCCTAAAGCCGATAGGGATTCGACGGTAAGCTGAACAGCTTTTTCATTCTCGGGGTTCACTTCGAGGGCCCGAATCAAGTCAGCGATTCGTTCGTCGACGTCTTGGCGGGAGATCGATCGCATGATGATGACGTCGGCAAGCTTATTCTTAAGTTCCGGGCCTTTGTCCCCAGCATCTATTAAACCTTGCAGTTTTGCTTGTGCCTGATCCAAGGCGTCTGCGCCCTTGGATAGTTCTTGCCTTGCCAGGTGAAGTCTGGCTTTTAGGACGTAGGCATCGATCATGTTCGGGTCATATTCGATGGCCGTTTGAAGGTCGAGCATCGCTTCGTTCGTTACCCGCATGGCTCGGTTTTGGGGTACTCTCCCTCCCCCCATTTCTTCGAGCATACTTTGAGCTCGTTGCATGGCGGTGGCAGCGAGCATGAGTTTCGCATCGGCGGCATCGAGCTCATCGAGTCCGAGTTCGAGCGCTTTTTTGCACAGTTCTATTACCTTTCCTAATCCTTCTTTGGAGTTTTCCGTCACCCGAATCTTGTTTGCTTCTTCAAAAGCTTCCGTTCCTTTGAAATCGTCGTCTTCGGCGGCGGGTTTCTCAGTCGCGGGCTTTGCGGTTTCTTGGGCACCCGCTGCGGCGAAGTCCCAGGCCCGAAGTAAATCGGTGGAGTCGTGGAAATCGGTGGAATTGAAACCGGAGAAACCTCCGATCGAGCCGAAGAGAATCAGTCCGCCGGCTACGAGATTTCCGGTCGAGAGTCGCAGTTGTCTGCAAAAACTAGCTCGGTTCGTCCGGGAAACCCGCAAATGACTCGGCCGATTACTTGGCCCGTTGCTCGAAATGTGCGACACAATCAAACCCTTCGACAAATGAGGACTTAAACCCATGAAACCATCCACCCTTCCTGGGAGCGAACCATTGACAAAACCTGGATTTGGCCTTTGGATGGTAGAGAACATATTGTAGCGTTTGGGCACCCCTCAAGGTACGCCAATCCCGCCGTAGGCAATCGAAAGCAACGCATGAGCTCCCCGGACAAAGCCCCATTTCAACTCTTTCACCTGGACACTTCCGATCAAGGGATCGTGTTGGAGCGCGCTTTGAAGAAGCGTCTTGAGGGGGCGAGTTGGGGTGAGATTCGCGAGTCGATTCGAAGGAGAAAGGTTCAGGTCAACGGCAACCTTTGCTTGGATCCGGTCCGCAAAGTCACTGCGAAGGACGTTGTTAAGCTATGGCGTGAATCTTTGCCCAAGCCTATTGAGGCTTCCGATATCCGAATCGTCCATGTGGATGATTTTTTGGTTGTGGTCGAGAAGCCTGCGGGTATTACGAGTGTCCGCCATTTTGAAGAGCGGAACCTTCCGGACAAGCGTCGGCAGCTTCAGCCGACCCTCGAGGAGTTACTTCCCTTGTCGCTCCTCCAGTATTTTCTGCGCAACTCGCGCGGCGAAAGACCTGCGAAGAAGCTTCCGAATTCCCCGAGTGAATTGAAAGACTGGCGACCGGAAGATCGCAAGAGCTTGGAACTAAAGCTTGAGAAATTGCGAGTGGTCGCAGTACATCGCTTAGATCGCGACACGAGCGGTTTGATGCTTTTTGCTCGTACTCAAGGCGTTGCTCGTTCGTTGATCGAGTCTTTCAAGCACCATCGCGTCTTGCGAAAGTACCATGCAGTAGTGCATGGTTATCCGGAAGCTCAGAGCATCGATACGATTCTTGTGAGAAACCGAGGAGATGGCCATCGCGGCACTAAACCTACTTCGGCTGCACAGTCTACATCGGATACCAAGCCTACATTGGGTAGCAAGCCTACATCGGATACCAAGCCTAATGTGGATACGGCGTCTGCTGTTGATGCCGAGCCTTCTGTGGATGCCGAGTCTTCTGTGGATGCCGAGTCTAAGATTGAATCAGAGTCGAGCAGCGGTGGGACGCAAGCGGATCCGACCGAGCAACGTGCCGTTACGCACATTCGTCCGATAGAGAAGATTGGGCCATATAGTCTTATCGAATGTCAGCTTGAAACAGGTCGTACGCATCAGATTCGGATCCATCTGTCTGAAGCGGGACACTTGTTATGTGGCGATCCGATCTATTGCAAGCTTGCGGACGGTACGTTGGTACAAGACCAAAGTGGGGCACCGCGTCAGGCCTTGCATTCCGCGACTTTATCTTTCCAACATCCGATCTCGGAAGAGAAGCTCGAATTCAAGATGCATTGGCCTGCGGACTTGCATCGCTGGCTCTCCTCCTTGCGACAAATCCATTCGAAGCAGTAATGCAGGCGGGCTTGCACGGATTTGCTTTTGCAACTTGCCCGCTCCTGTGTTAGCCTTGAACTGCCTGTTTCCGACCTTACTGAGCTTATTGTTTCGACTACTCAGATCTGCCTACTGAGATCTACTTTACCGTTCCGTTTGAAATTCCTGTACCTTCGAAGCCGACCTTGCAATGTTACGTTACTGGACCGCCGGTGAATCCCACGGCAAAGCTCTAATCGCCCTGATCGATGGATTCCCTGCTGGTCTCTCGATTGACGAGTCATTCATCAATCACGAGCTGAAATTGCGTCAGGGTGGATATGGTCGTGGCGGGCGTCAGAAACTTGAGCAAGACACCGTAGATATTCTGACTGGTATATGGCAATCGAAAACATTGGGTTCTCCGATAACGCTTCAAGTCGTCAACAACGATTACAAGCTTGAACGGCTTAAGGAGCTTGAGCGTCCTCGGCCTGGTCACGCGGACTTGACCGGAGCGATCAAGTACCTTGGTTCGATCCGAGGGGTTCTTGAGCGTTCGAGTGCGAGGGAGACGGCCGTGCGAGTGGCAGCCGGAGCACTTGCTCGGCTACTGCTAAGGGAGTTTGGAATTGAAACCATCGGTTACGTAGTTGAGCTCGGCGAGATGAATCTTGGATCGCAGGGAACTTCGAATCTTTCGATCGAGCAAACCCGTGCGCTTCGAGATCAGAGTTCTATTTACTCGGTTCAACCCTCGTCGGATCCTCAAGCCGAGAAATACATCGATCAGATGGCAGACGAGGGGGATACATTGGGGGGGGTGATCGAAGTCCGTGTCGACGGATTACCCTTTGGTCTTGGGACGCATGCACAGTGGGACCGCAAGCTTGACGGGAAGCTAGCTCAAGCGGTTATGGCGGTTCAAGCCATAAAGGGGGTGGAGATTGGGCTTGGATTCGAAGCTGCTCGGCGTCGGGGCTCCCAGGTTCACGACCCTATCCATCACGACCCGGCCCTCGCCCACTTACCGCACCTTGGATACGTTCGACCTTCGAACAATGCAGGCGGACTTGAAGGGGGGATGACAAACGGCCAAAGCTTGATCCTGCGGGCCGCGAAGAAGCCGATTAGCACCTTGAGAAAGCCGCTTGATTCGATCCGGATGGAAGACAAGCAACCCCATCGTGCCAACTATGAACGGAGTGATGTTTGTGCGATTTCTGCTGCTGCGATCATCGTGGAGCATGTGGTTGCCTTTGAGATTGCTTCGGCGCTGGTCGAAAAGTTTGGGGG
>CAIJIZ010000416.1 GCA_903820735.1 uncultured Pirellula sp. | reverse complement strand
GTTCGAACCAATTCGATAATGTTGTAAGGACGCATCCGTTCGATGAACGCTTGGATCTTGTTCTCACGTCCAGATATTTCGATCATCAATTCCTCGGGGCCAACATCGACGACCCGTGCGCGGAAGATATCAGCAAGTTCGCGGATCTCGCTACGCTTCGCGCCGTTGGAAGCCGAGACTTTGATTAGCATCAAATCCCGTTCGACGTAGTCGTTGGAACTGATATCTTGAACAGATACGACCGTAACAATTTTCTCGAGCTGTTTGCGAATCTGCTCGACGACTCGATCGTCGCCACGAACGACGAACGTCATCCGTGATAGTCCCGCGATTTCTGTTTCACCGACTGCCAAAGAGTCGATGTTGTAACCGCGGGAAGCCAGCATGCCGGAGATGTGCGCCAAAACACCCGGAACGTTTTGGACGGTTGCGGATAAGACGTGCCGCATTAGTTAGGAGACTCGCTAGGAAAATGTTTTGAAGGTGTGCGACCGAGGGTATTTTTCTCTCGATCGAATATACTAGGGGGGAATGATAGGTTGAATTGAGTCTTTTCTCAAGGGATACCGCGAACGAAGGTGATGAAGCTTGTGCAAACCGGTGGCAACGAAGGGTACGAATTAATCGACTTTGGTAATGGTAGAAAGCTGGAACGCTTCGGCAGCCAAGTTCTCGACCGCCCAATGCTTGGAAATCGCGCCGAAAAAGCCATTCCGGCCCTATGGGAATCAGCAGGGCTAATCTACGCTGGCGAAAGAATGAATGCCAAGGGTGGAAAATGGCGTTCGGCGTTAGGAGAAGCCGAATCGCAATTGTCCCCATGGGAATGCCGAATCGATGGGTTGAAACTGGAAATTATCCCGCAGCAGACGGGTCAAATCGGAGTCTTTCCTGAGCATTGGCTTCAGTGGGACTGGTTTGGCAGGTGGATCAGCTCTCGCCGCGAGCAAGGTCTCGGCGTTCGGATTTTGCACCTTTTTGCTTACACCGGCGCAACCACATTGTGGCTTGCGAAATCCGGAGCAGAGGTGACCCATGTGGATGCGATGCGGCATGCGGTCGATTGGGGGCGGGGAAACGCTCTTCGCAGTGGGCTCGATCATTTACCAATTCGCTGGATCGTCGAGGATGCACGCAAGTACGTAGCACGGGAGCTTCGGCGAGAGAGTCGATATGATTTGGTGTTGCTTGACCCTCCTAGTTACGGCCATGGCCGAAAAGGCGAAGCTTGGGAGATTCATCGGGATTTAGTTCCGTTGATGCAGGATTGCTGGGCGTCGCTAACCGGGAATGGCTACGGAGTGGTACTTACCAGCCACAGTTCCATGATTTGCGCGAAGGAGCTCAAGATGGAGATGCGAGCCCATTGCGGCCAAGATTTACCGATCGAAACTCAAGAGTTTGATGCTTTCTTGGTCGATCGTTCTGGGCGCCGGTTAGAATGTGGTAATGGAATTCGGTTTGTTAATCATGGCAAGTGATTTGCGAGAACCCTCAATGCCCCATTCAGTTACCCCGCTCAGCGAACCGACAAGGGACGTGGCTGGCAATCTAGCCGGTGAACAGGGAGCGTTTCGTGGTTCTCCGACGGTGATCTACGACGGACAATGCAACTTTTGTATCTCGCAGATCAACAACCTAAAGCGGCTGGATTTGTGGCGTACTCTGCAATTCGTTTCTCTACATGATCCGCTCGTCGCGAGTGCTTGCCCGGATCTGTCCTACGAGCAACTCATGGAAGAGATGTGGGTAGTTACACCCGAAGGATCGAAGTTCGGCGGAGCCGACGCGTTGAGGTATTTAAGTCGCAAGCTACCGCTTCTCTGGCCACTGGCTCCACTGCTGCATATTCCAGCAAGCAGACCGCTTTGGGCTTGGATGTATCGCAAAGTTGCTCAGCGACGCTACGCGATCGCTGGCAAAAACTGTAGCGAAGGGACTTGTTCGCTTCACGGCCGAAAGCCCTAGTGCCCTCAAAGCCTTTGGATTGCTAGCAAGTTCGTAAATGGTTCGTCGTTCATTCGTCATTCATTGAAGGTTATAAAGAAATCTGTCTTGGATTCTGTAGGGTGCTTTTGGTAATGTGCATTTCGCAAGTCCGCACCACACTCAGGGCTCCGAAGGAACCGTATCGATGTCGAAATCGGCAAGTACCAAGCAGACTGTTCATATTCGATGGATGATCCGTCGAGATTTACCTTCGATCCTCGCCATTGAATCGAAGAGTTTCGAGTTTCCTTGGACCGAAGACGAGTTCGTTCGATGTTTGCGTCAACGCGATTGCATTGGCATGGTTGCTGAATGCGCGGAGCGAGTGGTTGGATTCATGATTTATGAATTGCAAAGGACACGCATTCACGTTTTATCGTTCGCGGTGCATCCAGAATTTAGAAGGCAATCGGTTGGCTCGGCGATGATCGAGAAACTGTTTGCGAAATTGGCTTATCAACGCCGAAATCGGATCGTGCTGGAGGTTCGAGAGACGAACCTCGCAGCACAGTTATTCTTCAAGACCCTTGGATTCAAAGCTACCGGGGTCTTACGAAACTTCTACGACGATTCGACCGAAGACGCGTTTTTGATGCAGTTTAGAAATACGAATTCGAACGCAGAAATCGATTCCTATGGTGACTCCTACCATGGTCAAGCGGGTTAACCTGAACGCTTTAGTCTGTTTTCGATAGGCAACCGATGGTTCAACGCAAGATACTGTTTCGCGCCCGGCGATTTAATGTTGAGCAAGTCTGGGAAGATTTGCCCGATGGGCAACGATTGGAACGCCACATCGCACGTCATCCGGGAGCGGTGGTGATCCTACCGATCCTTCCTGACGGACGCGTCTGCTTGATCCATACCTATCGAGTGGCAATCGATCGCTGGCACATTGAATTGCCAGCGGGAACCATGGACAAAAACGTCACACCTGCGGAGCTTGCGCACATCGAGCTACAGGAAGAAACGGGATATCGGGCTGGTCGCATCGTAGCTCTACACACGTTCGCGATGTCTCCTGGAATTCTTGACGAGAAAATGCACCTGTTCCTCGCGACCGATTTGATCCCTGGAGATGCGGCGAGGGAACAAGGGGAGCAAATCTCGAACCGGTTGCTCACTTGGTCGCAAATTGACCGACTACTCCGCGATGGAGAAATAGCTGACGCCAAGACACTCGTCGGACTACTATGGTACTTGCGTTATCGCGAACATGCTTGATCCGAAGCATCCTCAAACGGCGTTGAGCCAATACTTCTTGCAAGACACCATTGAAACTTATGATCAAAGAGTATCTTCAATCAAACAAACACAAATCCCGAAGCGTGCTACGAACTTCAGTTGCCCATGTGGCCATCGAAGCGGCATATATGGGTTCGTTAGCATTGCTGAATCACTTTCGCAAACCGCTTGAAGTGCGTTTAAAGGGCGTTGCGAACTACGTTAGCGAAGCCGATTTAGCCGCTGAGTCGGCCATCGTTCAGATTATCCAAGATACATTTCCCAAGCATTCGATTCTCTCGGAGGAGTCCCACAGCGACCGCGCGGATGCTCCGAATTGCTGGATTATCGATCCACTCGACGGCACCAACAACTTCATCCATGGAATTCCTCACTTCGCCGTTTCCATCGGCTATTACGAAGCTGGCAAAGGGATTTTAGGGATCGTAACAAATCCAGCTACCGGTGACTGGTATGTTGCCGCACGCGGCGAAGGTGCTTGGTTCAACGGTGAGAGACTCAAAGTCAGCGGCGCGGCGGGATTAGGAGATGCGATGGTAGCTTGCGGTTTCTACTACGACCGCGACCGATTGATGCAAGCGACTCTCGATACTCTCGGAGATCTGTTTCGACAGAACATCCATGGTATTCGACGGTGCGGTGCCGCCGCATTGGACTTGGCATTTGTCGCTGGCGGCTGGTTCGATGCCTTCTTCGAGTACCGATTAAGCCCGTGGGATATCGCAGCCGGTGCAATCCTCATCGAAGAAGCCGGCGGCAAGATTTCTGACTGTTTCGGTAACCCGATACCCTTGGATCGAACCAGTACTCTTTGTGCCAGCAACGGAAAGCTTCATTCAGCGATGCTCGAATCGGTCTCAAACCGCTGCCCGAAACCCACTAGTACGTAAAAAACAAGTTGCTTGACTTGTGCCCTGAAATCACCGGGAATCCCTAAAGTTACCCGCGCCGGTTAAAAACGGGTGAGATGTAACGGTTATTCCGACGCGGAGTTCGGGTTCTTCTCGATTTACCGATTGGATGCAGTGTTGCACTCCAAGAAACCCGGCTCCGATCGCCGAAATTCTAAATGGAACCCCGCAAGGGGGGCAGTTGCCACCAAGAAAGGAAACTTGGACTTAGTCTTTTACTGCAGAACATCGCGAGAGAATGCCATCATGGAGACTTCGCTTGAATCCCGTCGTTTCTCGATGAAACAAGCCAAACAAATCGTTGGCGATCTTCAGTCTCCGATTCGTCGGGTGTACTGGACAGATTTTTTGTTAACAATCCTCTCTGGCCATGCCTGTTTCACGGCCATGATGCAGGTTCCCGATCGACTAGCGGCGGATAACGCCGCTCTTTGGTGGGGTTTGAAAGCCTTCTTCTATGCAGCGACAATCCTGCTATTTCTGCGGGCCGCTATGTTCACACACGAATTGGTCCATTTGCCTAGAGAAGGATGGACAGCCTTCCGCGTGACTTGGAACATCCTCTGCGGGTTCCCATTCCTGATTCCATCCTTCACGTACTACCCTCACGTGGATCACCACCGTCGGAAATCGTATGGAACGGAAGAAGACGGGGAGTACTTGAATCTCAGCCACCAACCTCCCTCGGCGATTGTTTTCTACATGCTCGGAGTCTTGGTCACTCCGATCGCTGGGTTTCTAAGATTCGCGGTCCTCTCACCGATTTGCTGGATGTTCCCATCCGTCCGTCGCTGGACGTTTACTCATGCATCGACGATGGTGATGGATGTGATGTACGAACGTCCCGAAGCTGGGCAGCGAGTCTACCGCATCATGATCATGCAGGAAGTCGCTTGCTTCGTCGTTTGCCTCGGAATTATTCTTCACGGACCCTTTGTCGCAAAAACTTGGCTGGATCCCCTTTGGTTCCATGCGTACTTCGTCGGTGTCGGAATGATTTTCATGAACAACATACGAACCCTCGGCGCACACCGCTGGACAGGTCCAGGATCAGAACTGTCCTTTGAGCAACAACTGCTCGATTCGTGCGACTACCCTCATCGCCCTTGGATCACCGAATTATGGGGACCCACAGGAACACGCTACCACGCAACACACCATTTATTCCCTGGAATGCCATACCACAATCTAGGGCTTGCACATCGTCGATTGATGGCAGAACTTCCCGAAGACAGCATCTATCGCGAAACGGCAAAAGTCAGTTTGCTAGGAGAAATTGCACAGCTCTGGGGCAGAAGCTCAGCGGTCGCTCGCCAGAGACGGGCCGAATGGCAACGTCGCTCGACGGCACTTCCCGTGCCAGTTGGATTCATTGGCTCGCGTATGGCTGCAGACGGTAGCATGATCGAAGGAAACTTCGACACGAATCCCAAAAATGATTCCAATAGAAGCGACGTAGCTTAGCCGACGTCAATTTGCAAAACGTACGGGACGGAATCCTAAAGTAGTATT
>CAIJIZ010000415.1 GCA_903820735.1 uncultured Pirellula sp. | reverse complement strand
TAGCCCGTCACAAGTAGCCCATCGCAGTTTAGCCCGTTATGGATTTGCCTGTCACCGATTTGCCAGCCTCGCACTAGCTTTGCCAGCCTTGCACTAGCCCTGCCAGCCTCGCACTAGTCAGTGACAGCTTGATCGGTAACGGCGACTTTTAAAACTCTAGGAAGCTGAGTCGATTTCCGTCCTATGTCGCAAGTTCAACAACGAGTCGTCATCACTGGCTTAGGGGTGGTAAGTCCGCTTGGCCGCGATCTGGATTCTTTCTGGAAGAACTTGGAGGATCGCCGATCGGGGATCGGGTTGCTCGATACTCTCCCATTGGACGTTATCCCGGTTCAGTACGGTGGCCAGGCGAGTTGCTTTACTGGGGATATTGGGGATTTCGGGCCCTTGGAAAAGACGCTTCAGCGTTCGATCAAAAAGAATCAAAAGGTGATGTGTCGCGAGATCGAGATGGGGGTAGCCGCTTGTCAGCTGGCGCTTCATCACGCGGGACTATCCGATCCGGCCGTCCGCACGCCGGAGCGTTTTGGGATTGTCTACGGAAGCGATTACATCATTACGCGACCCGAGGAATATGCGGACGGAATCTCGGCTTGCTTGAATTCGGAGCATAAGTTTCAAATGGGGCAATGGCCAACAATTGGTCGCCCTCAAGTCAACCCGTTGTGGTTGCTGAAGTATTTGCCGAACATGCCTGCAAGTCACGTTGCGATTTACAACGATTTGCGGGGACCTAGCAATTCGGTGACGATTCGCGAGGCGAGCAGCGGAGCGTCGATCGTGGAAGCCGTTTCGGCGATTCGGCGTGGGGCTGCGGATGTGATGATCGCCGGTGCTACCGGTTCTCGCATGGAACCACTTCGAGCTTTGAATTTCATGTCGACCGAACCGATGGCCGGGGCGATGGAAAATCCGGCTCATATGGCTAGACCATACGACATAACTCGGGATGGGAATTTGATTGGAGAAGGCGCAGGCGCTCTGGTTTTGGAGTCGATGGATCGGGCGGTTGCACGGGGTGCGAAGATTTGGGGTGAAGTCATTGGCGGGGCTAGTTCCGCAGTTGGGAATTTCCAGCACCGAACGCCGGGTCGCGATGCGATCCGCTTGGCTGTGGGGAATGTGATGCGGGGTTTATTGGCTCACGCAAGTGCGGCAGGAATCGATTTGGATTCGAGCCCGTGGCACGTTCATGGCTGCGGCAAAAGCGATGTTCAAGGGGATGCGAGCGAAGCGTCGGGCATCCGAGATGCTTTGGGTTCGCGGGATGTACCGGTGACGGCTGCCAAGAGTTACTTTGGAAACCTTGGGGCTGGCTCAGGTGCGGTGGAAATTATCGCTAGTTGCTTGGCGATGGAGCATCAAAAGTTATTCCCGGTATTGAACACCAAGCAAGTTGATCCTCGTTGTCCGATTCGGGTTTCGACGGGGAGCGAGTCGCCGGGAAATGCTTTTGCTCACGTGGCTTATTCAGCCCAAGGCCAGGCGTGCGGGGTCTTCATTCGACGCGCCGGCTAATGGGTGCGTCATGATACGAGGTGTGTCATGATACGACTCGTCCATCTTGGGATCCTCAACGGCCTGCTCAGCGTCGTTGCTGTATTTCAGAATCTTTACTACTGGCAACATTTACCTCAGCGAGTCGCAACCCATTTTGGCGGTAATGGAATTGCCGATGGCTGGATGGATCGAACTCAAGCGTGCCTGACGATGGGGCTTTTTCAGATCCTCATGCCCTTGTTGTTTTTAGGGTTGGGGTATTGGATGTATTGGGTGCCTGAGTCGTTGATCAATTTGCCGAACAAGGCTTATTGGTTTCATCCGGATCGCAAGCAAGAGAGTCTTGCGTCCTTAGCCCGATTGATGGGAGTTTTTTCAATCGCGATAGGGCTCTTCATGCTCGGTATCAATCACCTCACCTTTGTTGCGAACTTGGGTGATGGTCGTTTGCCGATGCTTTACTTCTGGATATTGCTGGGCCTGTTTCTTGGCTTCACCACGTTGTGGGTTGGCTGGATGTTGATCCGGTTTCGGGTGGCGGTCCGTTAACCGAAACCTATCTTCGTTAACTGTGAGATTGGTACTTGCGGCGAGCTTAGAACTTGCGATTCAGGGAGACTTGGAGTTCCGCATCGAAGCTGCGGTCGGGGGTGTTTCGCAGTGGAACAACTGCACCGACGCGCAAGGCTGTTAGGGGAGAGAGTTGGGCTTGAAGGCCGCTGGTTAGGTTCAGCAAATCCAATCGATTGTCGGCATTTGAGAAGCTTCCTCCGAACAAGTTTCCGGAGGGCAGATCGACTGAGTCAGTGTTCTGAACGGTGGTTGTGTAGTGCAGTTCGGTGACTGCAGCTAGGGCTTGGAAGTAAGGTCGCGTGGAGTCTTGCCAGAGCCAACGTCCAAGTCCAAGGTCTGCTTGGAACAGATGTTGTTCTTGGTAGATTCCTACGAATCCATCTTGGTTGGCGATTTCATTGCCGGAGGCTGAGAAATTCATTTGGCAGAAAGATTGGGTGAACCAATGTTCACCGAGGTGAGCGGTAGCAGCTAGGAATGGCATCAGGTGTACGGCTTGATTGCGTACGATCAGGCTTTCGGGGCTGTACAATGCTGGATCGCTGTAGGATTCGAAGTCGCTGCCGGTTGGTAGTCCGATTCCGAGTCCGGTTGCGAGTGCCGCGTCGTCATTAGCAGCGAGAAGCCCTTTCATGTACATCGTCAGGTTGCCGACGTTTCCCGATTCGGAGATCAGTCCGAAGGAGTTGAATTCGATGTTGCTCATGAATGGCATGCGGACATCGATGGATACGTTCCCGTCGAAGAATGTTTTTTCGAAACCGATCAAGTAGCGGTGCAGGTCGATCGATTTTTGGATCGGGTCGAAGCCGTTCGGGTCAGCGTTGATCGTGGCGCTAGCCGCGTTGTAGAACGCGTTATAGATGAAATAAACTCGGTCGGTTGGAAGCGCCGTGTTGTTTTCTGAGACGTTGAAACTTCCTCCTCCACCGAGCGGTGCAGTGAAGAGTTCACGGCCCGATGTATCACTTCCTTGTTCGTTAAACGGTGTTAGGGTGACGGCGGGGGTGAGGGTATCGCCGAACATGTTTGGAGCTCGAGCGACGCGGACGTAGGTGTTGCGAGCTGAGGAAGACGAACTGCGAGTTGGACGAGCCGAGGGTCGTGCGGTCGGCGAGGAATTCGTCGTTGGGTTGAGGATTCCGAAGTTTGAGTCGGAGGATTGCGAGTTGCCCAATCGGCTCGTAGCCGGTGACTCTTGGGGTTTGGGTTGAAACTCTACAGGACCTTGGGCCAGTCCACCGGACTGAGCGTGTGCGTGCTGGCAGTGTGAAGCTGGAACGCAGAAGGCTCCGAGTCCAAGCAGGCCGGTGGTGAGGTGGCGTTTCCAGTCCATGGTTGGGCCTCTGAAAGAGATGGCGGATAAATGCCCCGAGTCCTTTCGGAGCGACGATCCGTTCCATACAGCTTCGGACTGGTCTTGCAGGAAGCTTGATTGAAACTCGTTGGAATCTCGCGCAAACGTGGAGCGGTCCTCCCGGGCCGCTGTCCGCGCAAACGTGGAGCGGTCCTCCCGGGCCGCTGACCGCGCAACTGTCTGCGCACCTTGCCTCGCTGCACTTTGCTCGCCTCGCCTCGCCTCGCCTCGCCTCGCCTCGCCTCGCCTCGCTGCGCTCGTGAAGGGGGCCTGGGCCTGCGAGGGACACCCCAAGTAGGGATTTTGAGGTAGGGATTTTGAGAGGATTACTTCAGCATCGCGTCGATTTGTTCATCGATCAATTTTGCTTGTTCGGCGGATTGTTCAAGCGGCAGGCCATCGGGGATGCCTGGTCGGATATGTTTTGTTGCGGAGAGCCAGCTGAGTTTCAGTAGATTTTGTTTCTCGGAGACTTTTTGGAAGATCTCT
>CAIJIZ010000414.1 GCA_903820735.1 uncultured Pirellula sp. | reverse complement strand
CGCCGTGAAACTTCCGATAGAAATATCGAATTGCGAAATTCCAACCCCGGTTTCAACGGCAGCCGTTGAACGAGATCCAGCGCCAGCATTCTCATCGGTTGATCTGGCAAAGTTGTTGGTGCTGAAATTGAACTGCGATCCAGTTGCAGGATCGTATATCACTGCCATGAACGTGCTCAGCCCCGTTGAATAGGCGGAACTGCTAGCACCACGGACTTGACTGGCGGATTGCTCGCTGATCGGCTTGAGACCACCGAGGCCGAGTGCTTTTAGATTGATCGGCTCAGCGGCGATCAACTGTCCGGACCACAGCATGCAAAGGGCCAGAAGGATCTTTCTCATTAAAAACTCCAAAGTAATTACGTGCGAATAAATATAAAGGACCAAGTACGAGCATTCCGTATGCTGTCGAGCTAAATCTATTTTGTACGGATGCATAATCAAGGCTGGAGAGTGCCAAAGAGAGTCGTTTTTACTCAAATAATGAATAGAAAAAGGCTGGCGTGATCAACACCAGCCTTTTCGAAATTGATCAAGTGACCATCAACTCAGACCGATCGCGTTGTTACGCAATTAAGGCAAGTTGAAGGTAATTGCGAAGGGCGACGCACCAGCAGATTGTCCGGTTCCGAACAAAATACCAGCGGTGAAGCTAGCGCTGAATGATCCGATATTGATATCGAATGCCGAAATGCCAGCACCCGTTTCAACGCCTGCGGTAGCAACAGATGTCGCACCAGCGTTCTCGTCGTTAGACGTCGAGAAGTTGTTGGTAGCAAAGTTGAATTGGGACGAGGTTTGTGGGTCGTAAACGATTGCAGTCAATGCACTGAGGCCAGTGGAGTTGGCCGCTGCGCTCAAACCACGAACTTCATTGCCAACTTCTTCGCTAACTGTTTGCAAAGAATCCAGACCCAAATCGCTCAGGTCAGAAGGCTCGCCAGCGATGGCAACGTTGCCAACCAACAATCCAAGAACCAAGAATAGCTTCTTCATAGAAGATCCCCTACAGCCACTATGATTAAAATTTCTCGACGAAGGCTGCGTAGCGTCGAACGAAATCCGAAGACACAACAAGGGTAGAGTTTACTCAAACTTCGTCTCGTGGGGAAAAAAAAACGAGTTTTCTAGCGGATTTCACTAGGTAAAAAACCTCATAACGTTTCGCTAATTTTGGCGCCGCCACCCACTCGCGGCTAGTGAAAATTCAGTAGCTAAGACTAGCGCTGACGAAAAAACCTAGCAAAACCAAGTCTTCTGGGTTTGCATTCGCGCGGGAAATAATGGCCCCGCCAAACTGACTACCGTCGATTTCGCCCGACAGCGTGGCTGCCGACTGACTCTGAACCCCGATACGACCAGTCTGCCAGTATTGCCCTTCGAAACCGCTCCTGAAGTGCAAGGATGCCGGACTGCAATCTAACCACGTAATCGGGCAACGATAGTCTAAGCCGACCTGAAGCATTCCAATTCCGATCATCCCGTCCCAATCCGCGATGGCCTCATCTCGGGAGTAGGCTGAGCTGAATTTATCGACAGCTGGAATTGCATTCGCCAGTGTAATGGCCTGGACCTTCGATTGCGCTTGCAATGCCGAACCTTGGCATTTCCAGAACAATGACCAAGGGTGGTAGCATCCTGGTGCCAATTCATCGCTGCAGAATATAGGAAGCCATCCACCGATGGATGCCACACCGCCCCAACCTTCTAACTCGCAATTGGTAGCGGAGGATCCCAACAGATTGACCCCGCCTAGTTTTCCGGAACCTTGCAGCAATCCGGATCGATCCAGACTTGCATAACGAGCCCCTAACGTGGTTTCTAGCCAAGACTGGTGAATACAAAACCGTTGTAAGAATTCGACATCGATGCTGTGAGCTCGCAGCATGTTGCTGTCATAAAACGCGAATGTATTCCACGGCACAAAATTCGGACTTGGTTCGTAAAAAGAATTTTCAAAAGCCCAATAAGTAAGCCGAAATCCAACTGCCCCATTTTGCAAACCTAGCCAAGTTCGATAGCCGGCTCCAAACCCATCCTCGGGTGATTTCTGTAAGGTCTGATCCTTCAGCAAATCCGTCGCCACAACAGAACGCAAACTATCGGTCTGTATCGAAAGAAAGCTACCTTCAAAACCTGCAACACATCCTGATTGGCAGAAACTCCGCCAGGATCCATGTATCCAGCTTTCGTCCTCGACCGCTGGTCCAAGGCTGTCTGCAATTACCAACTCGGAGGAGGATTCCTGGGGCTCGCTCTGCCCCATTTCTTGCGACTGCTGAGCAGATCCGACTACTTGCTCAGGTTGCGGCCTGCTCATCGGACTCGTTCCGTAGGGATTGACGTTTCCACCACCAGGTTCCTTGGAGGGATCATTGTAACCATATGAAAAAGGTTGCGAGTTATTATAGACCAGCGGTGGGGGTAACTCATCGGTTTGGGGTTGCTGGGAAATAACGTATGGATTTTGTGCGGGTTGCGGCGCAAGAAAAGCGTTCGGTGAAGCCACAGTCGACTGATAGGCAGACGCGGGATAGTCCGCCTGATAAGGATACTGACCCGTTTGTCCGTATCCTGCCGATGCTGAAACCGCGCCGATCCATAGAAGTGCGAGGAACTTGATACGAAGTCGTCGTTGTTGATGCTTCAGTAGGACTCGGGTTACGTTGTGCATATTTATGTTCCTCTAGGGGCGGCCAGTGAGGTTATTTCGAAGGTAGTATTGGTTGGAAATGCCAACTGACTTTTCCTCATCGGTCAGCGCCATCGGTGGATTTTTTGGGGGCTGAGTCTTCGGCTTAACCACAACTAAAACTGCGTTCTTCTGCCATTGCTGTGCGAATTCCTCGATAGGGACTCGCATCCTTCCGACCGCCGGATCGGCTAGATATACAAATTTGTCATCAGCTCCTCGGACGACGACGAAATGGTCGTAGTCGTTAACCGTGATACCTACGATCAAGGGAACTTTGATATCGGCGAGTTTATCAACGGTCAATTTCCCAAGCACAGTGGTGTAGCCAAAGCGATCGCAGACCCGTTTAAGATCTGTGAGGGTCAAACCGTTTTTTATGCGCTCCTCAAGTTCAGCTTTCGATAGTGTCGTTGCAATCGCAATGAGCAAAGCCGTCTCGTTCGTTTTCTCACCCCAAAATTTGTTTAGGACCGTCGCAAGTGCAGCGGCCCCACAGGAAAAATCTCGCTGTTGCAAAATTACGCCAGCAGTCCGGATCTCTTTCGCATTCCGAACGTAAACGGAAAACTGTCTGGTTTGGTCCCATATTGGAACCAACGAACGCTCATCAGGTTCATTGTTGGGAAGCGATTTGGCATCTTGCCCGTAGCACAAGGAGAATGGGGAGCAAAGCACCAGCCACCCAAAACCCAAAAGCCAACTGGCCGGGAGGAACGGTGTTGAGTCTCCTCGTCTTTCATTGGTACTGCGCATCAGTAGGTCCACTTCACTCCAAAGTTCGTATCGGGTGCTGCATCCGTGATACCCATCGCGATAAACGGTTCGGTCGTTCGCCGACGACCTTTGGATTGACCGACAAGCGAGGGCCCTTTGCTCAGAATCGTCGCCGCAAGACGCACTGTCAAAGGCTCCCGGGCGCTTCCAGGTAATAGCCGCTTGCCGACCTCCAACTCGCTGATGTATGCACCATTGAACGAACTGGAAACAGTCACCCGAGAGTTGATTGCGTAGCCAACACCAAACCGATAAGAAAAGATATTGCCTGGTTGAAGATCCAAATTATTGATCGTCGACTCGAACGTATTCACATAGTTCAGCCCAACGTAGGCTGCTATCGGGTCGATCGTTTTGATAAACACCATACCACCAGATAACGTCCAGTACCCCGAGCCTAACGCAACACCTGGAACTTGCTGGATACTCGATAACTGAGCAAGCCCCGTAGGGGCAGAAGCGGAGAGATTTCCAAGTATCGTGAATTTTTCCGGTTGCGGTTTCCGCAAAACACGTGTGCACCCAAAAGTTAAATCCCCAATACCTATCCCGTCGCTGGAATCCGCCGTGTTGGCGATGGAGATTTGCTGCAAGTTATATCCAAATGGTAAAGACACAAAAGCTTGCGTGTCATTCCGGCAACCAACCCGAAACTCGATCGGCACCGACGCCGTACGTGTTAGTGTTTTCAGTGAAGTAACCAAAGTGTTGTCGTTGACATTGATTCCAATAGCAGTCGTTTGCGAGTTGGTTGTGTAACTAACCCCATATTCAAACTGATACTCACCTGGATCCAACAATACGGATGTGTCCCTAAGGAACTGCGGTTGCGGTCGCGGCGGAGGAACACCTATGGCTTCAGGCTGCTTGGCACCCGCAGTCCCACCTCCAGTCCCACCTCCTCCCGAACTTGATGTGTCTTGATCGGACTCCCAAAGATCACTGTCTTCATAGGACTCCGAGTCGATCGATTTCTCGGTGTAGTTGACCAATGCAATCTCTGCACGTTCATTTCTCGTAATCGGTGGGATCGACGCTAAAGGATGAATCAGATCCGCTGTATCTTCCAGTACCCCAGCAGTGATACACCGACTTCCATCCCAACCAAGAATCAAGCCATCACCCCTGAGCCACTGGGGACCTTCAACCTTTTGTTCTACCTCCAACCTTCCTATCTCAGTTGGAATAACTCGTTCAACGGTCCCGTCAAAACTCGATGAACCGGTCGATTGGGTAGGGGATGTCAAAAAGGGTGGTAGGGCGACTAACCCGCTCTGCCGTGCTTCAAGGTCGCCATTCTGCACTGGAACAACAAGCTCATCAGGCACAACAAGCTCATCAGGCACGGCACGCTCAACGGAGAATTCGGTTTTGCTCT
>CAIJIZ010000413.1 GCA_903820735.1 uncultured Pirellula sp. | reverse complement strand
CGCAAGGGGCAAACTCGCAAGGGGCGCACTGCCGCATCCGCTCTGAATATTTGAAGCTTTTCGATTCGAACTCCAGCGGTCTCGATGGGCTAGCGAGATGGAAAGGGGCAAAGCAATCGCTATTGGATCATCCGCCCGCTTCGACGGGCCAAAGGATCAAGTCTGGGGCACCGCAAGCTTGGGAACTTGATCCGATTCCGGTGGTGATCGGTTCTCAGGATTTCGATGAGCTTGCCGCCGGCATTCGTCAGCGAATGGACTTGATCGACCTCTTGCTTCGCGATGTCTACGGCCCACAGAAGTTGCTGCGAGAAGGGCAACTTCCACCGAGTTTACTGTTCGATGCACCGAGTTATCTGCGAGCCGCGCGGAATGTGACTACTGCTCCTGATCGAATGCTTAGCTTGTACGCCGTCCAAGCCTATCGGTCGGGTTGCGGCAAATGGCTGGTGGCAGCGGATCGCACTCAAGGGCCCAGTGGTGGCGGGCATGCCGTGGAGAATCGTTTAGCGATTTCGCGAATTCATGCGGATAGTTTCCAAGTCATGCAAGTCCAGCGATTGGCGGGTTTTTTCTCGAGTCTGCGAACGGGGCTTCAAGATGCAGCAGCCCGCGAATTCCTCAGACGCGAACCCAGAAGTGAGCAGACATTAAAGGAGAATACCGGCAGAGATTCCGGTAGGGAGAAGTCGCGGGAGAAAGGAGCACGCACGGTGCTGCTAAGCCCTGGGGTTCAGAGCCCGACTTACTTCGAAGATGCTTATCTCGCCCGTTACCTCGGATTCACCTTAACTCAAACAGCAGATTTGACCGTCCGAGGGGGCAACGTGTACCTGAAGACTCTCGGTGGATTGGTCCGGGTGGATTCGATTTTACGAAGACTAGCCGATAGCAGTTGTGATCCATTAGAAATCGATCCGACGAGCAGCGATGGGGTACCGGGTTTAGCGTTGGCCGAGCGGCAAGGAAACGTGCACATGGCGAACTCATTGGGAACCGGTTGGTGCGAAAGTCCTGCTGTTACTGCGATGTTGCCGAAGCTTGCTCCGATCCTCTTGGGCGAACAGCTGCGATTGGAGAACAGTCCCATGTGGTGGTGTGGCGAACCGGCAGCACTGGCTTTCGTGCGCGAGAACATCGATCACTTATTGATACGCGATGCGTTCGTTCGTCATTCAGGAAATCAAATTGATGGAGCGATGCTCTCTGCGCACGAGCGCCAGCAGTGCATTGCGCGAATCGAGCAGCAACCATGGGCTTTTGTTGCCTCGGAACGCCCGAAACTCAGTTACGTGCCGACTTGGGCGGATCAAACCGTCGTTGCACGTCCGGCTATTTTCCGTTTTTTTGCTTGTGCGAGCAAAGACCGCATCGAAGTGCTTCCGGGAGGCGTTGCTCGAGTTGCTCAAGATGAAAAGGAGCTCGACGAAAGTCTTGCTTCCGGGACTCTCAGTAAGGATGTGTGGGTGTTGAGCGATGGGCCGGTCAAGCCAACGACATTGCTCAGTGGAAATCGGCAGTCTGTCGAATTAAAAAGATCCGCAATGGATCTGCCTAGTCGTGTGGCAGAGCATTTATTTTGGTTAGGTCGGTTCGCCGAACGGGCGGAGTTTATGGCACGGCATGCAAGGTATTGCACGCAGCAGCTCACCAGCGATCTGAGTCCGGAGGTCCTCACCGCGCATTGGCAAGTGGTTCGCGCGTTGTCCGATCCTGCGAAGAATCTCATCGAGCAAACATCTGGCGGCGAACCGGCAGTGGTTGATCCGGTGGAGATCGATATGCAATCCGCGACCCAGCGAATGCGCAAAGCAGTATCTGACTTTTTGCTCGATCGCAAACGGTACGATGGTATAGCGGGCGCCATCGACGGGATCCTTCGCAACGCTGAGAATATTCGAGATCGGCTTAGTTTCGATTCGTGGCAGATTATCTCAAAGCTTGATTATTCCGTCCTGATTCCATGGGCGACGCCTCGCAATACCGTTGGCGATACGCTTTTGATCCTCAACCAGATCATCGGTTTGTCGTCGGCTTTCGCCGGCCTGGCTTCGGAGAGCATGACACGTGGGCCGGGTTGGCATTTTTTGGATCTAGGCAGAAGAATTGATCGAGCGCAGAATTTGCTTCGGCTTCTCGATGATCTACTCGTTCCGGTTTCTAGCAGTATTCAATCCGCAGGAACACGCCGCATTCTTGAAGCCTTGCTGGATATCTGCGACAGTTCAATGACTTATCGCTATCGATACTTGATGAGTTATGAGCTTGGCCCTGTCTTGGATTTGTTGGTGGTCGATCAAACCAACCCTCGAGGCTTGGCGTTTCAATTTATGCAGATCGTCAATCATCTCGATGCATTGAATGTAGGTGATAAAACCGAACTGCTAGAGCAGCGAAAGCGGATGTCGGAGTGCCGGGGGGCCTTGCGATTGCTAGATCCCGATGCGATTGGAGACGAAATCGCAACGGATGCTTCGACGGGTGTGAAGAATCGCGAGCATCTGCGAACTCGGCTTGACGAATTTTCGAAAGCCTTGAATGACTTGGGCGATTTCGTCACTCGACGTTTCTTAACCCACACGTCGATTCGCCAGCTTCAAGACATGGTGATGTGAGGGCCTTGAGCGTCGAGTGAGACTTGATTTGTGTTTAGGTTTTCGAACCAATGTCTCACGCAAAGAAGCAAAGACGCAAAGAGGCCAGGGGTTGGGGGAGTGTTGTTGTAAGATTGCGTGGCGATTCATTGCGGGTGTTCTATACGTGGTGCGGTCCTGAATCGTGGTGTGGTCCTGAATCGTGGTGTGGTCCTGAATCGTGGTGTGGTCCTGAATCGTGGTGTGGTCCTGAATCGTAGTGTGGTCCTATTCGTGGTGCGGTCCTATTCGTGGTGCGGTCCTCCCGGGCCGCAAAGCCGAGCGCAGCGAGGCGTCAAGCGCGTGTGAGCTACTCTCCACCCTTGCGCCGCAATGTTTATTTTTCCGGAAGTCGAATCGTACCGTTCCAATCGGGCGGCGCGACCCGACCATTTTGGGCGATATAGACTGTCAGGAAATCTTTCACCCGATCTTCGGCAGGGACTTGATGTAGTAAGCGAAACGACTCGTTCCAGTTTCCATCTAGAAAACCATCGAGCGCTTTTTCGTATAGAGCGATGTGTTGGTCGCTCAATACATTGCCTGGTTCATTCTCCGGCGGAACCAGTTCGCTTACCATCAGCGAGTTGCTCATACCGTAGGGTATGACTCTAGCGACGCGACGAACCCGAGCGATCGTGCGTGGGACTTCTTTGCGAATTTGCTCCGCGGTGGTCTCATCGATCAATATCTGCGCATGAAGTTGTTTCGTCATGCTTTCAAGTCTTGATGCAAGATTTACTACGGGGCCGAAGACGGTAACCTTGACTTGATCGACCGTACCGATTCGCCCAGCGACGGCCGTGCCGGTGGCGATACCGATCCCTGCGCGAAATCCGCTCAAGGGATGGTGGGATATGGCTGCAGATTCTTCGAACTCTCTTCGGATGGACAACGCCGCTGATGAGGCTTGTAGGACACGGTCGGTTTGTTCAAGGGGCCATCCCCAGAACCCCATGGCGGCATCCCCGTGAAAATCTCCAACGACTCCGTTGCGATCAAGGATGTGGTGGGTCATCACCCCGAGAGCATCGCTGACGCGCCGGAGCAAATCGAGGAGTCGCTCACCCGATTCTTCGCTCTGTTTGGAAAAGCCTCGCAAGTCACAGAACAGAACGGAGACCTTGGTTTCTTTCGGCGTTAGGATCTGGTCGGGGTCGCGGGTCTGTAAGGCTTTGCGAACGATGGGGGCGAAGAACGGCCGCAAGGAGTCTTGGCGGCGTTGCAACAGACGCGTTTGACGCAACGT
>CAIJIZ010000412.1 GCA_903820735.1 uncultured Pirellula sp. | reverse complement strand
TCATTGTTTGGTTTTCAAGTCGAATTGATTCAGCCCGCTTGCGTGTGGCCTTCGAGCAAGATCCGTCGAGACGAGCCTCGCTGAACACGATCCGAGAAGAACTAGGAATTCCGGCAGAAGGCCCCTTGAATCCGATCGACCCACACGTTGCAAATCAGTTGGCCGCATTGGGTCTGATGCCATCGAAACGTTGTACTGATGCAGAATTCTTGAGACGTACATCACTGGACGCAACGGGCACGTTGCCTACTGCGGAACAAGTTGAACAATTCTTGGCCGACAATTCGCCCGACAAACGTAAACGTTGGGTCAACGCTTTGCTCGACAGTCCCCAATTTGTCGACTACTGGACTTATCGATGGTCCGATGTCCTGATGCTCAATAGCAACTTGCTGCGTACCGATGGGGTCAAAGCTTACTATCAGTGGATTCGCGCGAGTGTGGAGCAAAACAAACCATGGGATGTGTTCGCCAAAGAGATCGTAACTGCCACCGGTGAATCGCTTGAAAACGGTGCCACCAATTTCTATGGGATCAATCAAGACCCTGAGACGATGACGGAAAACGCATGCCAAGCGTTCTTGGGATTATCGATCGGATGTGCGAAGTGCCATAACCATCCCCTGGAGAAGTGGACCAACGACCAATACTACGCCATGGCCAATCTATTTGCGAGGGTGCGAGCAAAGGGGTGGGGAGGGGAAGTCCGCAATGGGGACTCTGCCAGAACGGTGTTTGTGGTTGAGCAAGGTGATTTGATTCAACCTTTGCGTGGTAAGCCGCAGCCACCCGCCCCATTGGACGCCCAAGCGATTGATCCCTTGGATACTAGAGATCGCCGCGAAGTACTCGCTCAGTGGCTGGCCTCGCCAGAGAATCCCTATTTTACGCGAGCAATTGTCAATCGAGTATGGGCAGCATACTTGGGAGTCGGGATCGTCAATTCCATCGATGACATGCGTAGCAGCAATCCAGAGAGCAATCCGGAACTGATGTCTTCGTTGTCGGCTTTTCTAGTCGAAAACAACTTCGACTTGAAAACCTTGATGCGTGAAATCATGAATTCAGAAACCTACCAACGCAGTAGCGAACCGAGCAACGGCAATCAAGCGGATCGCAAATACTTTTCGCATTACTATCCAAAGCGATTGATGGCCGAGGTGATCCATGATGCGATTGCCTCCGTTACAAGTGTTCCGTCAGAATTCAACAAAGTTGTTTTTCTCGGCGGGGACAGAAACGACACCAAGTTCTATCCGACGGGTACCCGAGCAATACAGTTATTTGATTCGAGTGTGGAGAGTAACTTCCTGAAAACATTTGGTCGAAATCAACGTCGTATTACCTGCGAATGCGAACGAAGCGATGAGCCGAGCATCATACAGGTGTTACACCTAAACAACGGTGATACCGTCAATAAGAAGCTTGCAGAGAAGGGTGGTATCGTCGAACAGTGGTTGGTGCAATTCAGCGATGACCCAGCTGGTTTGGTAAGATCCGCATTTCTTCGAGCTTTGTGCCGTCCTCCGACTGACAGTGAACTTGCGATCTTCACACGCGAATTGCAAGATGCGAAAAAAGCAGCGACCGGAGCACAGGGCAACGAAACGGAGTACCGCGAAGTTGTAGAAGACTTCCTATGGAGTCTTTTGAGTTCGCGCGAGTTCTTGTTCAATCACTAGAGCGTCCCCATGGAGATCAGCGAGTGATAATCGGGGTTCCTAGAATCACTGTTCAATGTAGCCACTTGTAAGAGTATTAGAATTGGAAGTAGGCTCTATGAGGTGTTTGCTGATCGGTGGCGGAGGGTTCCTGGGATCTCATCTTGCACAGCACCTTTTAGCCTCGGGGCACATTGTGCGAATTTATGGTCGCAAGCCCACAGCAATTGCGAGGCAATGGCCCGGCGATTCGCAAGTCGAGTGGGTATAAGGGGATTTTCTTGATCACCACCGTTTGGCAACGGCGATCGATGGATGTGATGCAGTGGTTCATTTGGTATCGACGACCCTTCCACGCTCCTCCAATGAGAATCCGAGATACGACGTAGAATCCAATTTGACTGGCGCTCTGCGGTTGCTAGAGCTAATCCGCCGATTCCCGGTCAAGCTATTTATTTTTGCGTCATCGGGGGGGACGATCTACGGAGATCCTTGTTCAGTCCCAATCCTTGAATCCCATCGCACTGATCCGAAGTGTTCGTATGGGATCGTTAAGTTAGCAATCGAGAAATATTTACAACTCGAACATCAACTACATGGACTGGACTACCGAGTACTTCGCATGGCAAATCCCTATGGTGAGCGGCAGGGGAACATGTCCCAACATGGAGCAGTCGCGACTTTTCTTGCGAGCGCGTTGAACGGTCAAGAGATTACGATATGGGGAGATGGCAGTGTCGTCCGTGATTACTTTCATGCTGCGGATGCAGCGACGGCTTTTGGGCAGGCGTTGAGTTATCAGGGCGAACACCGAATCTTTAATATCGGTAGCGGTACGGGGGTAAGCCTAAACGAGATCTTATCGATAATCGAAGCACAGACAGGTAGTGAGTTGCGAATTGTCTATAAGGACCGTCGAGTCTTTGATGTTCCGATCAATGTGCTCGATACTTCACTTGCACGCGATCAGCTGAAATGGACACCTCGCATCAGTCTTCAGGAAGGCATTGCACGAACAATGCGATGGCTGAAGACTCAATCGGTATAAATTCACTTTGAGTACCCGAATCGGCCCTGTATTGGCTTCAACTTGGCCCCGAATTGGCCCCGAATTCGATCACGGATACTTCATCACTTCGTCGAGGGGGACTTCTTCTGCAATGACCGCAAGGCAATCCCCCTGCTGTGTCTTGCATGGAGTTCTCATCGCGATGAGAAAACCGTTTTTGGGAGAGAGAATAGGGGTCGGTAAGCGGTCGGGGCGTTCTAAGAAGTGGATGTAACCGACCGGTTGGCCGATTTGGACTCGAGCACCGAGATCCACTGCAACTTCGAACACACCCGACTCGGGAGCAAGTAGGTAATTTTTTGAATCGAGTGCTTGGGTGATGATCGACGGGGGGGCCCCCATGTCGGCCCGAGTTTGCTTGGCCCCCTTGAGTACACCCAAGTGACGTAAGACGTTCTGCAGTCCGTCAAATGCGATCCGGTGAACCGAAGCGTTTACACCTTCTCCCCCTCCCAATTCCGTCGTGACAACTATCTTACCTTGATTCTCCGCTTCGACTGGGAGCAAGCCAGCCCCGGCGATATCCGTGTAGAGAAAACAGAATTCCGTATTCCAAGCCAACATCGCATCGAGCATCGCTTGGCGCTGCGATTTGTCCGCAACAACATGCATATGGGAGCAAGGCACGAACTCCATGCTGCGTCCACCGGAGTGGATATCGATGACCGCGTCACAGATCGGGAAGAGCTCATGGGTCAGGTAATGCGCTATTTGGCTGGTGACGCTCCCATCTGGGTGTCCGGGAAACGCGCGGTTCAGGTTCATTCCATCGATGGGAGAGAGTCGGGTCGCGGATAGTGCAGCCGGAAAGTTCAAAGATGGGATCATCACCAATCGACCGGAGACTGATTTCTCTTCGATGGATCTGGCAAGTTTAAGTAGCGCAACTTGACCTTGATATTCATCCCCATGATTTCCTCCGAGGACGAGTACAGTCGGCCCGGGTTCGTTCGAGATCACGACAATAGGAATCATGATATTTGCCCATCCCGCAAGGTTATGCGAATAGGGAACTCGGAGCGCTCCATACTGCTTGCCGGGACGGTTCAAATCGAGATCGGTACGAATCATGGTAAGTGTATTGGTAATAAGACGGGAAGCGTTTGAGTAACGGTCAGTTAGTTTAGCATGTGCGGGGGGATTCGCATGTGGTCTGTACTTTCGGATATGATGGATTCGAACATGTCAGGGTAGCTACCTTTTGTAACGCAAGTCAAAACGAGACCGCATACTGATGAACACGCAGCCGAAACACGCGAAATGCATCCTGTCAAGAAAAGGCATCCTGTCAACAAAATGCATACCGGCCAGAAACGCAGCAACGGTGATATCGTTACTGGTATTGTGGACTGGATGCCTTGGAAGGGTGAACGAAGCGAAGGCATGGGAGACGATAGCAATAAGTAACGCAGCTGAATTGCGAGATGCTTTGAAAGCGATCAATCCAGGGACAGTACTTCGATTGGCTCCTGGTGAATACGGTAGTGGTTATCACGTACGCGATGCTAAAGACCTAACACTTGAAGGCATCCCGCAGAGTGATCCTCCAACCTTTACCGGTGGCAACGTGGCAATCCAGTTTTCCAATTGCTCTGGCTTGATGGTGCGTCGATTGTCGATTCGCGGTCAGCGCGACAACGGCATGAACCTCGACGATGGTGGAGAAGCCCAAAGGCCGCGAGGGATTACGATCGAGGATGTGTCCATTGCGGAAATTGGACCGAAGGGAAATCACGATGGGATCAAGTGTTCAGGGCTTGAGGATTTGACTATCCGCAATTGCGAACTCAGAGGTTGGGGTGGACAAGGTGTGGATTTGGTCGGTTGCCATAAAGTGCTTATCAGCGGTTGTACTTTCAAGGGCGTCGAGGGTTTCAGCGCTTCGGCAGGGATTCAGATCAAAGGTGGTTCTTCGAAAGTGACCGTCGAGGGTTGCACGTTGATTGCAGCGGGAGAGCGTCCGATCAATGCTGGTGGTTCCACAGGAGCGGATTACTTTCGACCTCTCGACGCGAGCAGCGAAGCATCGGAGGTAGTGATTCGAGGGAATCAGATTCAAGGTGGGGCTTGCGCAGTTGCCTTTGTCGGGATCGACGGTGGAGTATTTGAAGACAACACGGTTCTGTTTCCTGAGCGATGGATGATTCGCATACTTCAAGAAAATTCAGGGCCCGCAATGGTGGTTTGTCGAGACGTCCAAGTGCGTAGCAACCGCTTTGTATTCAAGCGAGGGATGCTACGCGAAGACATCAACATTGGACCAGGAACGGCCAGCGAGACCTTTCGTTTCGAACGAAATCACTGGTATGCCGAGGATATGCCGAATCGATCCAAGCCACGACTGCCAACCGAGGAAGTATCAGGGATTTACGGGACGGATCCCAGATAGCAAAAGTCGAGTTATGGCCAATCCTGCGGTAATCGATAGAAATTCGATCAGTAATCGAGCACAACAATGGCGCACAAGAAGATTCATTTACCGACCAAGAAGTGTGTTCAGTGCGGCAGAGACTTCGCTTGGAGAAAAAAATGGGAACGGACTTGGGATCAAGTCCGTGTGTGCAGCGAAAGGTGCCGGCGTATGGCGGCCACCTCAGGGAAGAGCAAAACCGATTCAAGCCCGCAGAAATAATCCAGCGATCACGTCGCCACTTATCGAGGTCGGAAGCCTTGAATTTTGCCACGGGGAGCAGCGCTTTGGACATCTACAGGTAGATCCAAGACATGCTCGCCGACATTTCCTGCCGCGTCGGTTCCTTGAAGCTTCAGATAGACTTTTTCCGGCAAGTGCGTATCCCCAGCCCATACGAATCGACCTTGATTCTTCGCTCCCTGAGTGATCGGAATCCAAGGACCTTGCGGGGATTCTGAGTAGCATAGACCGATCGGACGATCGATAAAGTGCTCATCGATGGCTTGGTATTCTATTACCAACGAACCCGCTTCCGGGCCTTTGCCAGCCAGGGCGCTGAGGATCCGCACGCGGGGCAAAAGTGCATCGACGTGAATCCATGCATCCGCCGCATCACCCGGGAGTGGACGTCGTGAAGCAAGGCCGTTGCTGCCGACAATCACCATACGAAATCCAAACAACCCTTCGGTTTCAACTTCGATTTCGAATGGACTTTCACGATCCGAATCGGTACCCCAACGTTCCCATGTTTTCCCTTGATCCAAAGTCCCCCATAACTCGACCGTTGAGATCGGAGCTCCTGGATCATTGACGATTGCGTAATCGAGATCAAAGGCTTTGCTCGACGAGTACATCGGTTTGATACCAGCAGCTTCGAGACGATTGATGGGCGGATCCAATCGAGGCAGTTCGCTTACCGGGTTCGATCTCGGTTTGCTTGAGCCATCAGGCCCGAGCAATTCAGATGGATTGGAACCGGAAGCCGTATCGATTGGCTTGTCCTCAATGCTGCGAACAGGTAGGCCAGTGGAAGTAAACATCTTCGGTGGCGCGATGCTCACAGGCGCGATGCCGCTGCTGCTCGGTAGGGAGTTACCAGGTGGATTGGTAGCCTGTTTGTTCACGAGCAGGCTTTGCGGTATGGCGGATGGGTTCGCGGCCGAGTTCGCGGCCGGGATCGCAGGTTGATTTGTACCAGTAGGGGCTCCGAGGTTAAGCCCTGGTGGCAGCCCTGCTGGCGGTGTTGCTTTAGCGACCCCTGAACCGATGATTGGCCCAGATACAACTGGGCTGTTGGCCGGCGGATTTGAGTCGCTCGTTTGCCTTGTGCTGGCGAATCGCATTCCACCTACTAGAGCTTGGGCGGTCTTAGGAAGTTTCGGCATTCGGGTGACTTCAAGTCCATTCCCCGCATGATCTTTACCCGTGAGTCGAACCATTAACTGAGTCGCTTGGTGCGGTATAGACCAAGTGGCCGATCCAATCCATTCTTGTTCTGTATTACCCCGTTCGGTTTGGCAGGGGATATCTTTCCAAGCCGAGTCGAGTTCGGTTTGATATTCCAAGCGGAGAGAAGCGAAGTCGAGAGCTGAATCGAGGACACGAAACTCAGCTTGGAGGTCTCCTTTTTTGTCGAGGTCGATCAAGAGTTCGCCGGTTGGTTTCGTCGAGTCGACGGTAACCCGCATAGGTTCACCTGGTTGGTCGATCAGGTTCCCCGAGCGATCAAGAGACTTCACTCGGAACCAATATTCACCGTCGCGATCGGCTTTGAAGGGAAACTGCCGATCCTTCGAATCGCTGTTCGTGACTTGAGCTTTACCCGCGGCCTGCCAAGTCTTTCCCGTATCGTTGGAGACTTCCAACTCCACCGAGTCGGGTGAGGTTCCCTGGTGGTGAACTTGGAAGGGAATGATCAATTCTTGACGCGGCCAATGGATGGCCTGAGCGTGAGCAACGGGTGAGAGTTGTGCGCAAAGGGTGGAGACTGACGTGGAAGTCAGGAGGAATTTCAATAGCGATCGCGAGAGCATTGGCTGCCATCCTGAGAGAGATCGAGGAGTTGGATGGCAAACCGAGCTTTAGGGAATTACTCAACTCCGGTACG
>CAIJIZ010000411.1 GCA_903820735.1 uncultured Pirellula sp. | reverse complement strand
TAGTCCGACCGGAACGGCTGAGCGTGAAAACACTTCTCAAGTAGTGGGAGGGCTTCTTCGTATTTCATAGCGAACATAAATGCCCTCGCCATATTCCAATCGTTTTCCCGATTGGTCTCAGCGATCGCGACCGAGTTGTCTTCGGGGATCTCGTCGATGTATCCAAGCGCGACGAATTGGTCGAGCAACGCGCGATTCTCTGTCTCGCTCAGTGGCACACGAGTACGCGCCATGCCTGAGGACGATTCCCAACTGGAAATCAATTCAACATCTCGTTTCTCGGCAAAAACATCCTCAAGCACTCTGCCTTCCATGTCTTGGCCTACAGGTAGCCCAAAGTAGTGTAAGACCGTTGGGGTGATGTCCAACAAGCGAGCGCCGAAGACTAGCTCGTCTTTGCTGAAGCCTTCGCCTGACGCCACAAAAACACCTTGCGGGCGATGCCAGACCGTGATCCCCGCCGGGACGCGTGGAGTGAACTTGGGACGCAGATGGTCGCTATGGAATCCGTGATCCGAGACAAGCATCACGGCTGTTTCGGGGCCAGCGAGTTGAAGCAATCTTTGGAGCATCAGGTCGTGTAGACGATACGCTCCATTGACGACATCTTTGTACATCTCGAAGTCTTCGTCGGGGATACCTTCCATTTTTGGAGGATGGTAGTGCATGAACTGATGAGAGATTTCATCGATGGTTCGGTAATAGACCGCAAAGAAATCCCAATCGGGGTCTAGCTCCATCAATCGCACCGCAGCGTTGTGTGCCGAGAATGCTTCTGAAAGGCGTTTTGCAAGTTGCCATAAACGCTGGTCTTTCGCCTGATCGACTTTGGGGGCATTGGGAACGAACAGTCGAACCACATAATCGGGATCGATATCGTGGGTACTGATGCGGTCTTCGTTAAGGAGTTCAGCAAGCTCATCAGGAAAGTAGGTACCTGGCGGAGGGGGGGGCCAAGTCGCTGGATCAGAATCCGCCGAGACATCGGGGACATGGCAATACATGTTCGATACCATCTTGCCGGGAATGTCCCGTTCGCCTTGGGTCGCAAACCAACTGACAATGTGGCTTTTGAGCCCCCGCTCGGCAAGCATTTCCCAAACCGTCTTGCATTTGCGCGTGGCTGCAGAGACCGGAACGATAGCCCCCGATTGTGGCTCGACTTCGGTGAACCCTGGAACACCGTGGTGATAAGCCATTTTGCCGGTGGCAATCGAGGTCCAGAGCATGGGAGACAACTGCGGCTCGAGAGTCGTCAGGTTGCCACTGGTTCCGGAATTGACGAGACTCTCAAGGGCAGGCATTGCGCCCGCGTCCATCAAGGGGTTGATCAGTTTCCAATCGGCCGAATCCCAACCGACAAGGAGCAATCGTTTTTTGGTCATCAATGGTATGTATTAAAAATCAACGATCGGACGGATCAAATTATTCGGACGGATCAAATTCAACCTGCTGCTCCCCCTCGCCCGTTGGCGACGAGGGGGATGAGAAGGACTAGGGGGACGAGAAGTACGGTGGAAAGAGTCCTGCACTAGCGATTCACACTACGACGAGCGATTCACACTACGTTACGGGCTCTTCCACTCAGAACTCTTCCGCTAGGGGCTCTTCCGCTAGGGGAAAAGCGGACAACAACTAAGACGCAAGGCCTTCGTTGCATGCCTCTTGGCTCGCCTGTCGCTTCTTACGCCATTGACGCAGCGCAGTGCCACCCATGAGTAGCGCCACGACAGCACCGCTCGCTGGCTCTGGTACCGGCGCACCACTTGGTGTTTGGATCGCTACGCCGACGTCCGACTCGTAAGCCGCACTGACCAATTTGAACGTGTTGGTCGAAGCTGTCCAAAGGACTTCGATATAGCCGTATCGACCCGCAGAAGTCTTGAAGCCAAGAAAGGAGTTTGGGCCAAAATCGCTTACGGTTCTTAAATTATTCTTGAACACCGTCGGGAGATACGAACCGACAAAGCTGCCACTGGATGGGCCTACAACAACGCCCGGTCCATTGTTAATTGGGGTGTCAAAAGCACCATTACCGGTGGTTGCTAAAATTCCGCCGCCATTCGGGCTTTGTAACGATAGACCAGTGTTTCCACTGTAAGAGCTTACCGCGAAAATCGTGTTTCCTGGAATAAAGTAAAACAATCCGAAACCGCCATTGGCAAGTCCCAAATTATCCGCGGTGTATCCCGTCAAATCGATCGAAATGACTCCGGCTTCGGCGGATGTTCCTATCCCAATAGCGCCAACTCCCGTTGCCAGGTAAGCTCCCAAACGCGCTCTTCGTGTGGAAGAACGTTCAATTTTTCTCGCAACCTTCATTCGAAACCCTCGTCTTTTAAAAGATCGACTGCCATCCTTGGTTTAAAATTCTAAAAACTCCCACGATGAGAGAACGCGTCCATCTATTACTAGTAATGCGAAAACAATCCGCATCGGTTCCCGTTGCGGACGATTTTTCTTGGAACTACAATTTTCTTGGTTTCAAACACCGAGTGATCGAAATCTTCGTCGCCTACAGGTTGCTTCCATGCAGCAAGAACCAGGTTCGGTTACACAGTGGCTCAACAAACTCCAAGCCGGCCAACAACAGGCCGCCGAACCCCTCTGGAAACGCTACCAAGCGAAACTTTTATCGATCGCCTCAAAACAACTTGAGGAGAACCCTGATCGGGCCGTCGATGGGGAAGATCTTGTACAGAGCTCTTTCCGCAACGTTTGCGTTGCGGTCCAAAACGGCCAATATCCAGATATCGACAAACGAGCGGATCTCTGGGGACTGCTTTACATTGCAACGGTCAACCGAGTCCGACAACACTACCGAGATATAACCGCTCTGAAGCGTTCCCATACTTCATCCAGTCTGGCCATCAATGCACTAAGCCTCAAAGACCTACAAACTCCCTTTGCAGAAGCCCAAACGGCAGACCTGCTGGAGTTCCTGCTGAGTCGATTGGATTTGGAAGACCCAACCCACTTGCTGCGCAAAATTGCCTTGCTCTACTTAGACGATCATTCCGCTAGTTCGATCGCAAAGCTACTTCACAAAAGAAAGACGAATATCTTGATCAGCCTGCGATTGATCCGAAGTATCTGGCAAGAGCACCAAGACGCATGATTACCCCGCGACCTAGCAAAGGTACGCTGAATGAATCCGACGACGGTATCGAGTCGCACCTGTGGCGTCGTGTGCTGGTGATCGCTAACACGTACGAGGAAGCTTGGTACCAAAACCGATCAATCGATCCGGTAGCGTTTGCGAAACGTCATCCAGATATCCCCTTTGATATCCTAAGCCAGGAACTCATCCGGCTTCGCGATGAACTGGCAACCTACCATCTTGATTCCGTCCCCTCGCCACAGACCGCTCATCGTTTTTCAATCATCAAAACACTGCGATCCGGTGGGATGGGGGTGGTTTACCTCGCGTATGACCACGATTGCAATCGCCAAGTCGCGATCAAGAAAATTCGTCCGGAATTCCGAAACGACCCGCTTGTGATAAGTCGCTTCCATGCCGAAGCAGAGTTGACCGCAGGGCTGGAACATCCTGGCATTATCCCTATCTACGCCAGAGGGGTAGATGCTCAAGGGGAAGACTTCTATGCCATGCGGTTGATCCGACAAGGTGGTGCAAGCACCTTGTCGATGGCCATCCATGAATTCCATGAAGGCTTGAGCCGGGCGACAAAGCCCGACCACGAACATCGAACGAATCGCATAGACAAGTTTCGACAACTGATACGAAACCTTGTCAATGTCGCCGATACGATCGCTTATACCCACTCCTATGGCATCGTTCATCGTGATCTTAAACCTTCAAACATACTCCTCGGTCCCTACGGCGAAACACTCATCGCCGATTGGGGACTGGCCAAGCGAATCGATGTTTCGCTCGAACATGACTTGTCCGATCCATCGGAAAAATCTAACTCTCCTTTGAATCAAAACCCAAACGAAACCACATCGTCGACTACCGGCGTTGGGACGCCTGGGTACGCCGCCCCCGAAATGTCATCAGCCTTTAGAAGTCCCTCCTTACGACTGGCGGACATCTATTCGCTCGGAGCTACCCTTCATTGCATTCTTCACGGGTCAGCGCCGAGTGAACATTCGCAAGACCCTATTGGTAATCGCAAAAACATCGTAAAGCTGATGGGGTACTGTCCTACGGTTTATTACCTCGAAGCAATCGCACGAAAAGCGATGGCCAATGATGTTTCGCGGCGGTATCCATCGGCACAAGCACTTCGATTGGACCTGCAGAATTGGATCGCCGGGGAACCGATCAGCGCGCGACCCGAAGGGTATTGGGAACGAGCGATCCGCTGGCCTTCAAGGCATCGAGCAGCGGCTACCGGTTTGGCTAGCGCTCTGGCTATCACCTTCGTTGCAGGAATGGGTTTTCTGTGGTACCAATCCGCTCAAAGGAAACTGCTAGACAAGCAAGCAACGCAGCTTCGTTTAGCTCTCGATGATTCCGCTCGTTTGCTTACCGAAACTCGCGATGCAAAGACACAGGCCGAACTTGCGAATCAACTCGCTCAAGAGGGCCGTAGGCTTGCTATCGAGAGCAAGGAAATCGCGACGAAACGCGAAGGCCTTGCGTTCGAGGGGCTCTTGCGAGTTCAAGATATCCTGCTTGCAAATCAAGCCGCGTTTCAAGCCGAGAAACTCTACGGAGTTCAGGAACAACTCATCACGCAAACGAAGGAAACCTTTGCAGGAATCCTCGATAATCTCTCGGAGAATTCCTCGCCTCAACCCTGGACCATCAGGAATCTGCAGGTTTTGGCCCACCGTCTCTCGGCCATGGAACGAATTGCCGGACGGCCCGACCAAGCCCTTGCGGTTATCGACCAAACCTGCGCATGGATGCAACGTTGTTTAAACGTCCAAGGCCTCTCAGATGACATCGAGAAAGATCTCCAATTGCGCATCGGCGCACTTCGTAGCCACCAAGCGAACATCGCAATGCAAAGCAATAAGGTCGCAGTGGCTATAGCCGCAGTCGATGAGTCGATCACCAGACTCGCTGGGTTAGTAGAATCTGGGTTAGTAGAATTCGATAGGCTCAGTGTCGAAGATAAAAAAGAAGCCATCGCGGCCCTGGTGCAATCCTACACCGCGCGTTCCTCGATCAACCAGACCAATGGGGAGATCGACAAAGCCATAGCGGACCAACTAAAAGCATTAGAATTTATCGATAGCCAACAGCCAGAAACTTTTACAGCAGCTATGGCAAGCGCTCAAGCTCATTATGGGATGGCGATCCTCCACATCCAAAGTCAGAAACCCGAACAAGCCATCGAGCAGTTTGACCTTACCACAGATGCGCTCGTGCTAGCGGAGAAACTGAGCACTCAAGCGTTACCGTTGGAATTCCTCGTTTATCGATCGCAGTTGGCTTACAATCGAAGCAACCTACTATTCTCTCAAAATCAACCACTTCGTGCGATCGAGATCATCAAGCACCAATTGCAGGCTGACACCCAAGCCGTTAGCGACTTCCAACCGAATCAAATCGTACTGGAAGCCTATCATCGCAACGCAAACTTCTTACACGCACTCTACATTCAATCTGGTCGACAGTCCGAAGCGGTCGAAGTGTGTCGCGCATTGATCGAAATCGCAGAAAAGCTCCTGAGTGATTACCCACAAAACGAACCTATCCTCCATTGTGCGATCCAAGCAAACCACTTTGCTGGTCATCTAGAGCAGCAAATAAATCATAGCAACGAAGCACAAAGTCGTTACCGCAAAGCCCTTGGCATCTATGACCAAGCGACAGCGAAAGAGATTTCAAGTGCAAGGCTCGTTTACCAAAAGGTGGAATTGGAAATGCATCTGCTAGACTTGCATTATCAATTCGGGTCTGATGACCAAGCCGAATCCATTTTTGAAAGGGCCTTCGATGCAGCCCAACGGCTTAAAGGATTGAAAACATCCGACAGTCAGGAACTCCCTTCGGCGATCCAGCAGTTAAAGCGCTGCATCGACGCGATGCGAAATGCCAACGATTTAGAATTGGCAAACACGTCAGAGGCAAAACTGAAATCAGCTGGCCTGTGGCTCGATCGCTGATCTAGCAACATTCGGTTCCAGTTCCGGTTCCCATATCCGGTTCCAGTTCCAATATCCCCAGGGCAGCGCTTTTTGAAGTTGCGATTATTTAAATAACTGCCACGGCATCGTGCTCGTGCTCGTGCTCGTGCTCGTGCACCGTCTTCGACTGAGCACGAAACCCAAGAGAATGAAGCGTCTCGAAAGCCAATAATCGCAACTACAAAAGCGCGGCTTCGCCCTACCCTGGGCTATCTCCTTATGCCCCTTTTAGGGCGGCGGGCCGATATTCAATGGCCCTTATCGAACATCGGTCCCTAACCATTCCAATACAACGCGACGACCCGCTTGTAACCGCTCAAGCACCTGCCGCTCCCCTTGTCCTCCTACCAACACACTTACGATCGGCATCCCTCGCTCGAACCGTAACCCGTCGATCCGCAACCCATCCGGCCGCAACCCATCGGGCCCTATCCCAACCTGACTCGGGATATCCGCTAACCAAAACCCCTCTCCTTTGTCTATTTCTGAAATCCCTATCGGCGAGACTCCATCCCATCGACACTCCCATAACCTTCGCTGCACCTCGGCGCTCAATACCATATCCTCCGGTGCATATACGATCCCTTTCCCGTAAACTACGCTAGCACCCACCTCGACGCTCTGCCACTGATACTCTGCTCCCGATTGCAACTGCTTGTCGCGTCCCTGTATCTCTCCGCCCCAAGCGGATGTTGCACTATCTCCTAAGACCGCTCTGAGATGCTCGCGAACCAACACCTTGCCATTCCCTTCTGCAACCTGCCCCTGCGCAAGATCGTGCAACTCCATACTCGCTGACCAACGAGGATTGATCTCCAACAACCACAACAAACCCTCTTCGAAACCTTCCTCCTGCCACACAAAATCAGCTTGCCATAAACCTCGCACCCCCGTTTCCTCTGTAACCAAGCTCGCGAACTTTAGCAACTGAGCGTTCGCCGAAGCGGGCAAGGACCAAGGTGCGATATTTCCTCGATAGATAAAAGGGAGCGGACCCGGATACTCCGACGCATCTAAACCTCTGGCTATCCCAACCAAACAAACCCCATTCGAGTAAGAACAAAACGTTGCGCCGATGCTATTTCCGGATATCCACTCCTGAAAATACTCGTCGCCACTGCACTCCCGCTCGCCACCCGTTGCGCTATCCCCAACGCTACGACCGCTCACCATTCGAACACCAAGCCCCCCTGCGCTCGTCCTGCTTTTTAGCAACCAATTTCCCTCTTCGGGTATCCCGCGTTCAAGCGTTATCGCGTCGTTCGCGCTCAAGCTTCTCGGCCAACGAATCCCAGCTTGCTTGCTCCACTTCTCCCAGTTCGCCGGATCGCGAAGCGATCTGAGCATCCCCTCGCTCACTCCACAGACCATCCCAAGCTTTTCACACCGCGCCACTTCCTCGGGTCGATTCTCCATCCCTCCACAAAGCAGCAGTGGCACACCGCAGTACGCATCAAGTTCCTGTGTTTCTGAACCTGGTTGAGCGATTGTTGCCGCGCAGACTTGCGCTACCTCTAAAAGGTCTGCGTCGAGAAACTCATCCCTGGCTTCGATCCTCGAAACACCAGCCCGACGAATCCCCTGCGCCGCTGCCCTACAACTCGCTCCGATCACCACCACTCGCGTTGGAACGACCCAGGCTACTGTCCCTGCGTGTGTTCCTGCGTCGCCATGACCTTCCTCTCGACTATCTTCGTCGCTCGTTTCCATAAGTTCCGGTAGACTATCCTTTGATCAACGAGATTTAACAGCGGATGGTGACTTCACGCCAACGGTGTTCAACAGCCTAGGCTGTAAGAAGTTTACCGGTAGTGTACCATCGGACACTCCCACTCCCAACGTCCATTCGATCCCACCCTCTCAACGCTTCGAACACACAGATGACCCTCAATAAACTCTTCCCGCTACTTGCTACTTGCTGGCTCGTTGTTGCTACGCTCGGTTGTATTCAACGCTCGGAGCAAACCGCAACGATTTACTGCGCAACTGACCGCGAATTCGCAGTTCCAATTCTCGATGCCTTCGAACGCCGCCCGAATCGTTCCGCTACTGGCGAAATCGACATCGTGCGTGTCTTCGATGTAGAAGCCTCCAAAACACTTGGGCTCGTCACCCGCATCGAACAAGAAAAACAGAGCCCGAAATGCGATGTCCTTTGGAATAACGAAATCCTGCACACGATCCGGCTTCAAAAAGCTGGACTGCTTGCTCCTCGACGTTGGCCGATCCCCGACAACTGGCCGAAAGGATGCGTCGGTTCGGATCGCTCCTGGGTCGGCTTCGCCGCCCGCGCTCGAGTGCTCCTCATCAATACCGAGAAACTCGCTGACCGCGACCAGTGGCCATCAAGCGTTCAAGAGCTCGCGGATCCTCGATGGAAAGATCGATGCGGATTGGCAAACCCTGTCTATGGAACCACCGCGACTCACTTCGCTGTTCTAGCCTCCCATCCTCAATCCCTCAGTGAGCAACCTTGGGAGACATGGTACCAATCTGTCCGCGATAATGCTCTTGTTCTCGCAGGCAACAAACAAGTCGCCTTAGGGGTCGCCAGCGGTGAACTTCATTGGGGACTTACCGACACCGACGACGCTATGGTTGAAATCGCCAAAGGTAGCCCCGTCGCAGTTGTATTCCCCGATCAAAAAGAAGGAGCCTTCGGCACTCTCTTTATTCCAAACACGGTGGCAATCATCCAAGGTGCACCGCATCCGATTCTGGCTGCCGAACTGGCTGACTATTTGATCAGCGAAAAGACCGAAGCCCGTTTAGCGATGGGTAACTCGGCGAACTATCCGCTGTGGCCTGGCGCTACCGAATCCCCTCGACTCGATGCGAAAGATATCCGCCGCGCTCAAGTCGATTTCGAGCTTGCTGCCGACCGCTGGGATACCCTGCGCGATTCCCTCACTCTGCAGGGGG
>CAIJIZ010000410.1 GCA_903820735.1 uncultured Pirellula sp. | reverse complement strand
CGGGGGTAACCGGGTTTTCGTTGGCGTTGCGTCAAGGTTGGTTTATGCCGATGAATCCGGTCATTTCGACATTAGGGACGACGGCGTTACGGTTCCTAACCGTTCTGATGGTGGCGGGAGTAGCGAGTGCGACAAAATGGAATAACAGCAATTCTTTCGCGTATAGTCTGCTGGGGTGTTATTTTATTTTTCTGCTATTAGAATCCTGCCTGTCGATCCGCTGGCACTCGGCGATGGTTCGCCAGGGCCGCAGTCGGCGGCTTCCCTCCTAAAACCGCACTTATCTGATTCGAAACACACGATGGCTTCGGACATTCTCCACATTAAAGACGGCTTTTACTTCGAAGTACCCCGCTTTCTGTGGCGGAGTAACCGCAAGCAGGCTTCGGATTTTCCGGCTTGGTTTGTGCGACTCGATCCGGACTTTCAAGATTGGCAAGCTGGGCAGTTGGTTGTTCAGTTGCAAGAGGCTGGGGTGTCGGAAGGTACGCTGGCGGGCTTGGTTGATTCTTGGAAGGCTTGGCAGCACAGCAATCACAAGAACGAAGGCTGGCCTTTGCAGGCTTATTTGGACAAGGTCGTCTCGGATGCGAAGGTCAAGGCGGGCAAGTGGGTAGCGAAGAATGCCCCGGGAGCCGCTGAGCCGTTGAAGGCTTATTTAGCAGCCCACCCAGAGGTGGAGCAGCCTTGGTTTTTTGATTTGATTTCCACGCCTGAAGGGTTGAAGAAGTGGGAGGGGATCAAGTCGAGTTTGGGTCAGTCCTCGGTGATGGATGCTTACGTTAAGGAGCATGGCGAGGGCTGGGATCAGGAAAAGATTGCGTCGTATAACAAGAGTTTAGATGGCAAGGTGTTGATACCGCAGCCGTTTGGGACTTTGCGAAATGCTTACGAGGCCGAATCGGGTTTTTGTATTTCGCGATACATGATCATTGAGGTGGTTGTTGCGTTGCTGTTGTTCTTCGTGTTTCGCTGGTTGGCTAAGCGGATGAAGTCGAATGAGGCTCCGAAGGGTAAGGCTTGGAATTTCCTTGAGGGGTTTGTTCAGGCGGTACGCAATGATATGGTGGTTCCGGCGATGGGTGAGCATGATGCGGATCGTTTCATGCCGTTCTTGTGGACGATCTTCTTTTTCATTCTTGGTTGTAACTTGATGGGGATGGTGCCTTGGGTCGGTTCGCCGACGGCGGCATTTGGGACCACGGCAGCTTTGGCTGGCTTGGTCTTTCTCGTTGGGTTGATTTTCGGGGTGAAGGCCTTTGGTGTGGCGGGCTATTTAAAGAATATTTGTCCGGAGTTGGGATTGCCCTGGTATTTGGCTTTTTGGGTAGTGCCATTGTTGTGGGTTATTGAGTTCGCTTCGTTGTTCATCAAGCATGCTGTTTTGGCAGTGCGGTTGTTGATGAACATGGGTGCGGGTCACTTGGTATTGTTGGGTATTTTGGGTATTGGGATTAGTGTGCCGGCGGCCCTTGGTTTGAGTACTGGTGGTTGGCTTGGGGTTGCTGGGATATCGGTGGTTGGAACGACGATCCTGAGTTTCCTGGAAGTGTTCGTCGCGTTTTTGCAAGCTTATGTGTTCACCTTCTTGGCGGCTTTGTTTATCGGGAGTGCGATCCATCATCACTAGATGTTGGGTGGTATTTTCTGGGCGGCGTTGTCTGGTTGATTGAATTTGAGTTTGCTGGTTTGCTTGTAGCAATGTTTAAATCATAGTAGTTTCCTCTGCGGAGACGCAGAATTTCGTTCCTCTTCGATTGGATTGAGAGACTTCGAGTCGATCTTCAAGGAGAATTGTAAAGTGATTAATCTCGTGCGATTTGGTTTTGTGTTTGCTGGTTGCATGTTGCTCTTGTCGGCTCCTGCTGCTGCTCAAGGTGCGGCTGGTGGTGGAAACATTCCCGGAGCGATCGGTGCTGGTTTGGCTGTGATTGGTGCTGGTTTGGGCATTGGTTTTTTGGGCAAGGGTGCGGTTGAGTCGATTGCGCGTCAGCCTGAGTCGGCTGGTACGATTCAAGTTGCGATGATCATCGCGGCAGCGTTGATCGAAGGTTTGGCGTTTTACGCTGTGTTCGTTTGCTCGGGACAGAACCCGTTCGCAGGCTAGTCTCGGTTTCGGCCGAGTGGGCTTGGGTAAAGCGGTTGCTTGTCGATCGCTGCAGCGGTGAGTTCGGACTGCCGGGTCTTGCCGAATGCTGGGTTGTATCAAATGCTCGGTAGAGCCTTTTCGGGGGTCTCACTGTAGGCTGGATGTAACCTAGTGGGTAAGGTTTCAGGAGTTTCGGCGGTGCCCGATGAGGGTGCCTGCTTGGTGCTGTTTGTAATTGGCGTTCAGGTTGGTTTCGAAAGGCTTGAAGAAGATGATCACGCGATTGCGAAGCGTAAGTGCTTGGATGGTAGTTTGGCTTTTGGTCGGTTCGCTCAGTGCGAATGCTTTCGAAGGTGCAGACAAGGGGCATGATCATTACGATCCGACCCATGGCTATGCTTCTGCGAACAGCGATTCGCTTTTGGATTTCAAGAGCGATAAGGCTTTGTTCACGGGGTTGGTGTTCTTGTTGTTGTGCGGTGGGTTGTATTTGGCCGCTTGGAAGCCGATATCGAAGGCGTTGGAGCTTCGTGAGACGACCATAGCGAATCAGATTGCCGACGCGCAGCGAGCGAGTGAGCAAGCCGGGGCGAAATTGAAGGAGTACGAAGCGAAGTTAGCCGATGCTGCGGTCAAGGCTCAGGAGATGGTCGTTGCGGCCAAGAGAGATGCTGAGAGCGTAGCTGAGCGGATCAAGACTGAGGCTCAAGCGAACGCGACGAGGATGCTTGATCGTGCGAAGATTGAGATTGAGTCAGCCAAGCAAGCGGCTTTATCGGAGCTTTCGACGAAGAGCACTGACTTAGCGTTTGGTTTGGCTCGTCGAGTGATTGGTCGCGAGATCAATGCGGGCGATCACCAGAAGTTGATCAGCGAAGCGTTGGGTCGGTTGCCGAGCGGCAATTAGGGTTTATTGGGGTATCTGTAAACGAACATCGCTAGACGACGAACGCAAGACGACCGAGTCTTCAGGATCGATTGATGACAGAGCAAACGAAAAAAATACCGACGGTCTTCGACAGTGAAGAGCAGCATGTAGGCGAGGTCTATGCAAGGGCTTTGTTGGGTGTAGCTCAGGGGTCGAGCAAGATCGATTCGGTGGTTGAGCAGCTTGAGTCGTTGGTGGTGGATGTATTGGACAAGAGCCCCAAGATTGAGTTTGCGTTGACGAACCCCAAGATGTCTGTTGAGGACAAGTGGGGGATGATAGATCGCGTTTTTGTTGGAAAGATGGATCCGACTTTGGTGACGTTGTTGAAGGTTTTAGCGCGTCGTCAGCGGCTTGGATCACTTCGTGCGATTCAGAAGTCCGCTTCGGAGCTTCGCGATGAGATGGCGGGTCGGATACAGGTTCAGGTCACTGTTGCCAGTGCGCTTGATCGTTCCGCGCAAGACGCGTTGGTTAGCAAGTTAAAGACGGTTTTCAATAAGGATGTTCGGTTGAACGTAAAGGTCGATCCGTCCGTTTTGGGTGGATTGATTGTGCGGGTTGGCGACACGGTGTTCGATGGCAGCGTGGATGGTCAGCTTGCGGCGTTGCGAGCGACAGTTGGTCAACGATCGGAGACGGCATTGCGGTCTGCGTCGGGAACGCTGGTTCAGACTCCTTGAGTTCAATAATTCCTTTTCCATTCCCTTACCAAATATTCCTTCCTGCAGGTTTGCCTGCGAAGACGAACCCGAGAGGTCGATGAGATGAAGTTTAACTCGGATGAGATTGCAGCGGTAATTCAAAAAGAGATCGAGCAATTCGGCAGCCAGATCGACGTTCGCGAAGTCGGTACGGTCCTTGAAGTTGGGGACGGTATTGCTCGCGTTTACGGACTTTCGGGCGTGATGTCCGGCGAGATGGTTCAGTTCCCCAGTGGGGTTACTGGTTTGGCTTTTAACCTCGAAGAGAAGTCCGTTGGGGTTATTATTCTCGGGGATTACTTGAGCATCAAAGAGGGTGACGAAGTTCGCGCGTTGGGAACGTTGTTGAGTGTTCCTGCGGGTGATGCGGTCGTCGGCCGGGTGTTGGATCCATTGGGTAATCCGCTTGATGGAAAAGGTCCGGTGACCACTAGCATTCGACGACCTGTCGAGGTTATTGCTACGGGTGTAGCAGAGCGTCATCCGGTCAATGAGCCGATGCAAACCGGGATCAAGGCGATCGATGCGATGACTCCGATCGGTCGTGGTCAGCGAGAGTTGATCATCGGTGACCGCAAGACTGGCAAGACCGCCATTGCGATCGACGCGATCATCAACCAGAAGGGCAAGGGAGTTAAGTGTTTTTATGTGGCGATCGGCCAGAAGGATTCTTCGGTCGCGTTGATCATCGACGCTCTGGAAAAAGCGGGAGCGATGGATTACACCACGGTGATCGTCTCCGGTGCAAGTTCGCCAGCACCTTTGCAGTACGTCGCGCCGTATGCCGGAACCGCGATGGCTGAGCATTTCATGTTCAATGGCCAGCATTCTTTGATCGTCTATGATGACTTGAGCAAGCAAGCTGTTGCTTACCGTCAGTTGAGTTTGTTGATGCGACGTCCACCGGGACGCGAAGCGTTCCCTGGGGACGTTTTCTATTGCCACAGCCGTTTGCTGGAGCGATCTGCGAAGCTCTCCAAGGCGCTTGGCAGTGGATCGATTACGAGTTTGCCTATTATCGAGACGTTGGAAGGTGAAGTTTCGGCTTACATTCCTACGAATGTGATTTCGATTACTGACGGCCAGATTTACCTTCAGCCTGACTTGTTCTTCGCGGGTATTCGTCCGGCGATGAACGTCGGTATTTCCGTTTCTCGCGTGGGTGGGAACGCTCAGATCAAGGCCATGAAGAAGGTCGCCGGTGGTTTGCGGCTTGACTTGGCTTCGTTCCGCGAATTGGAAGCGTTCGCTCAGCTTGGTACTGAGCTTGATCCTGCTACGCAAGCGAAGTTAGACCGTGGTTATCGGATGGTTGAGTTGCTCAAGCAGCCTCAGTTCCAGCCGATGGACGTGGCTGAGCAGATTTTCAGCATCTATGCTGGTACTCGTGGTCATCTTGATGATATTCCTGTGAGCAAGGTTCGTGAGTTTGAGACAGGTTTGATCGAGTTCTTGCGAGATCGCAAGAGTGACGTCTTGAAGAAGATCAACGAAGTCGGTGATTTGACACCTGAAATCGAAGAGTTGATCAAGTCGACGATTGGAGCTTTCAAGGCGACATTTCGTTAGTCATTAGGTAGGTTATTGAGCCCGTTTGGTTAGTAGGGTATTGCCTTAGCTCTTACGAGTTCGGGCTGGATGGTTTGAGGCGGGCGAAGAGGCAAGCGGTTCGAGGTAGCGGTAGGGCCAACGAAGGGAACTTCAGGCGATGGCAAACATACGACAACTGGATAAGCGGCGCAAGAGCGTTCGTAACATTCGCAAGATCACGCGGACGATGGAGCTCATCGCCACAGCGCGGTTCAAGAAAGCGATGGATCGAGCTGCGGCGGCGACGGACTACACCAAGCGTATAACGCAGATCGTGCAGGATTTGGGCAAGAGTGGGACGGATGTTAGCCATCCGTTGCTTCAGGCTCACGAGACGGTCAAGGCGGTCGACATGTTGGTGCTTACGGCCAACCGAGGGCTATGCGGTGGTTACAACGGTTCGGTCGTGCGAGCCGCGACTCAGCGACGTCAAGAGATTCAGGAGCAAGCCGATGCGGGGCAGACGCTTGCGAGTGGCAAGCGAGGGATATCCGCTTTGCGTTTTGCCGGCATACCGCTTGAGAAGACTTATACTGAGTTTGAAGATCAGCCTAGTTTTGATGCAGTAGCGAAGATAGCTGACGAGTTGATTACGCGTTACATCACCGGTCAAGTTGATCGGGTCGATGTGGCTTATACGCGTTTCGTTAGCAGTTCCAAGCAGATAGCTGTGGTTGAGACGTTGTTGCCTTTTGCTGGAATTGAAGTTCCGGCTAAGGACGCGACGAAGGAAGCCGCTTCAGGAGCGGGTTCGAAGGTTGAGGGGAGTAGCATTCGGGACGACTACGAGTTTTTACCGAGTGCGGGAGCGATTCTTGAAGAGGTAGTACCGGCGAGTTTCCGCGCGAGGTTGTTCAAGTGCTTTTTGGATGCAGCGGTCAGCGAGCAGATTGCTCGGATGATTGCGATGAAGAGTGCTACGGAGAACGCGGGGGACTTGATCAAGTCGTTGTCGAGAACGTTCAATCGTGCACGGCAGAGCAAGATCACTCAAGAAATTATGGAAATCATCGGTGGCGTGGAAGCTTTGGGTTAGTCCCCAGGGTCCTCCATGCTCTTAAACATCACTAGCGTGCGTCAGCATTCACTTATCGAAAACAACGAACAGAGAAGATCATGAGCGTCTCCACCGTTAAAGGGGTTGGTAAAATCAGTCAGGTCATCGGCTCGACCTTTGATGCCGAGTTTCCCGAGGATGGGCTTCCTCCCATTTACAACGCCGTGAAGGTTGTTAGCGAGAAGAAGGGTGTCTCGATCAACTTGACCGGAGAAGTGCAGCAGCACCTCGGTGGTGGTCGCGTCCGTTGCGTTGCTTTGGGTAGCACGGACGGTTTGATGCGCGGTTTGGATTGTGTGGACACCGGTAGCCCTGTATCGGTTCCCGTTGGAGAAGGAACCCTTGGACGGGTCTTCAACGTGCTTGGTGAACCGATCGACGAGCGAGGGGATGTCAAGTCGGATACGACTTGGCCGATTCACCGTAAGGCACCTTCGGTTTCCGAGTTGTCGACGAATACGGAAGTGTTCGAGACGGGGATCAAGGTTATCGATTTGCTCACTCCGTTCGTTCGGGGTGGTAAGGCCGGGTTGTTCGGTGGTGCGGGGCTTGGGAAGACCGTTATTCTCCAGGAGCTCATCGCACGGGTTGCGAGTTCGCACGGTGGATACTCTGTGTTTGCTGGGGTTGGAGAGCGGACCCGTGAAGGGACTGACCTTTGGCTGGAAATGCAGGAAGCGGAAATCGGCAATACGGGCCGCAAGGTTATCGAGCAGACGTGTATGGTGTTCGGACAGATGAACGAGCCACCAGGGTCGCGTCTTCGGGTTGCACTTTCGGCGCTGACGATGGCCGAGTATTTCCGGGATACCACTGGTAAGGACACGTTGTTGTTCGTCGACAACATTTTCCGTTTCTCGCAAGCGGGTTCGGAAGTATCAGCGTTGTTGGGTCGTATGCCATCTGCGGTGGGATATCAACCGACTTTGGCGACGGAAATGGGAGCTTTGCAAGAGCGGATTACTTCGACGAAGCGTGGAGCTATTACGTCGGTGCAAGCCGTTTACGTTCCGGCGGACGATCCGACTGACCCGGCACCTGCGACAGCGTTCGGACAGCTCGATGCGTTTATTTATCTTGAGCGTTCGATTTCGGAAAAGGGTATTTATCCTGCGATCGATCCGTTGGCTTCGAACTCACGGATTCTCGATCCGGCGATTGTTGGGGATCGGCATTACAACATTGCTCGTCGTGTGCAGCGAACCTTGCAACGTTACCGAGAGCTTCAAGACATCATCGCGATTCTTGGGGTGGATGAATTGAGTGAAGAAGACAAGACAGTTGTACGTCGTGCTCGACGTATCGAGCGGTTCTTGTCGCAACCGTTCTTGGTTGCCGAAGTCTTCACCGGCAAGCCGGGTGAGATCACATCCTTGGCAGATACCATCCGCAGCTTTGAAGAAATCTGCGATGGTAAGTGGGATCATTTGCCAGAGTCAGCCTTTATGTATGTCGGTTCGATTGAGCAAGCTGAGGAGCAAGCGAAGCGAGCGGCAGCGGCAGCGGCCAAGAAGTAATAGCTTGGTAGCTGGCTCTTTAGTTCAGAGTGATTTGGTAGGTCAGCAAGTCGTCCGGAATAGGGTGGCTTGCTGAAGATGAAATTTCCCGTAACGAAAAATCTGGTGGCACTTAGCTGCTGGAGTGAAGACTTGAAGTCGATCGGTAGAGAGCAATCATGAGTGAATCAAGCGGCGTGCATTGTGTCGTGGTGACTCCGGAGAAGACCGAGTTAGATACTCAGTGCGATTCGATCAATTTGCCGATGTTCGATGGGGAGTTTGGGATATTGCCCGGTCGCGCGCCGATGGTCGGTCGTCTTGGTTTTGGGATCATGAAGCTCAAGAATGGCGGTAAGGAAGAGCGTTGGTTTGTCGACGGTGGGTTCGTACAAGTCACGCGTGATGGGGTGTACATTTTAACTGATCGTTTGTTGAAACCTGAGTCGGTGAGCAAAGCGGAGGCGGAAGAGGATTTGCGAAAAGCTACCGAGCTCAAGCCGACGACGGCAGAAGCAGCGGCGTTGCGGGATCGCGCATTGGCGCAAGCAAGAGCCAAGTTGCGAGTTGCCGGCGGGGTGTAATGGCTTTCGGTAGATTCTCGGTCTGACCGGTTCGGATAACAACATTCAAGAGTTTCGTAGGGGTTCAGAGCGTATGGTTTCGCGAAAAGGAAGTGCGTTTGCTGGGGTGGGCGTTGCGATTGTTACACCGTTTCGCGATGGAAAGCTGGATGTAAAGCGGTTGCAGGAGCAGATTGAGTTTCAGATCACCTCGGGGGTGACATTTTTGGTGCCGGTAGGAACTACTGGGGAGTCGCCGACCCTTTCGCATGACGAGCATGAGCGGGTGATCAGCGAGGTCGTGCAAGCGGCGCGTGGTCGATGCAAAGTGATGGCTGGTACGGGGAGCAATTGCACAGCGGAAGCACTTCGATTGACCCGTTGGGCAGCCAAGGAAGGTGCTGATGCTTCCTTGCAAGTGGCACCTTACTACAACAAGCCCACGCAGCGGGGGTTTTATGAGCACTTCAAAGCGATCGCATTAGAGGTTGGTATCCCTCATTGTGTATACAACATTCCGGGGCGGTCAGCGAAGAACATCGAGCCCGATACGATTGCGAAGTTAGCTGAGTTAGAGAACATTACGATGGTCAAGGAGGCGACCGGTTCGCTTGATCAGTGTTCGCAGATTCTCAACAGCACGAACCTGACTGTTCTTAGCGGCGATGATTCTTTGACATTGCCCATGATGAGTGTTGGGGCAGAGGGTGTCATTTCGGTGGCGGGCAATATTGTACCGACCGATTTATTGGCCATGGTTCAGGCAGCCTTGAGCGGTGACTTTGTTGGTGCAGCGAAATTGCATCACAAGTTGTTCCCATTGTGCCGCGACATGTTATCGTTGGCGACGAATCCTATTCCGGTCAAGTCCGCGATGCAGTTATTGGGGCGAGATACTGGCGAGTTGCGATTACCGATGACTTCGCTTGAGCCCAAAGAGGTAGAAGCGTTGAAGTCGACATTGATTCGATATGGGATTTTGGCCAAGTAGGTTTTGCGATCGTTTGGGATAGCGGGTGCGATGACTCTGCGCCTCTGAGTCTCTGTGTTTTAAACCCGACCGCGCATCCGGAAATTGGAAACACAGAGACACAGAGAACACGGAGAGAGCCCCCTGGTTTTCTTCAATTCTGTTTTTTTCTCTGCGCCTCTGAGTCTCTGTGTTTAAACCCGACCGCGCACCCGGAAATTGGAAACACAGAGACACAGAGAACACGGAGAGAGCACCCTGGTTTTCTTCAATTCTGTTTTTTTCTCTGCGCCTCTG
>CAIJIZ010000409.1 GCA_903820735.1 uncultured Pirellula sp. | reverse complement strand
AGATCACGGAGGGGAACCTTCCGGTGTCTTTTAAAATTCCACCACGGGTTTCTTGCCGGTCCAATCTCTGTGTCTCCGTGTCTCTGTGTTTCAAATAACGCGCGGACGTTGGAAACACAGAGGCACAGAGAACACGGAGGGGAACCTTCCGGTGTCTTTTAAAATTCCAACACGGGTTTCTTTCCGGTCCAATCTCTGTGTCTCTGTGTCTCTGTGTTTCAAAAAATGCGCGGACATTGGAAACACAGAGGCACAGAGATCACGGAGGGGAGCCTTCCAGTGTCTTTTAAAATTCCACCACGGGTTTCTTGCCGATCCAATCTCTGTGTCTCTGTGTCTCTGTGTTTCAAAAAAAAGGTCCCTGTGTTTCCATCCTTCGGTCCTCCCGTCCTCCCTCAGACGCACATACACTAGACTTTTCTTCAAACTTAAAATAGACGGAGCAAACCTTGGGATCGTTAGCACAAGACGCACTGAACATCTGGCATGCCGGGGTTGATGCCGTGCGTGCCGAACGGGTGATGCAAGCCGCATGCAAGTGGGATGGCCGCTTCTTGACGATCCGTGAGAATCGTTATGATCTTGGCGACGCCCGCCGGATCGTGATCGTCGGAGCAGGCAAAGCATGCGCAGGGATGCTGCATGGACTTGTCGATGTTTTAAAGATTAACACCAATGCCGCCCCTGATCTCAGTAAACGAATCGGTGGGTGGATCAATGTACCGGAAGGTTCGATACCGCAGGGACTGGTGATCGACCGTCGAGTCCCTTGTACAGAGCTGACGGTATTCGAAGCTCGTCCGGCGGGGATCAATGCACCGACACAGCGCTCAGTTGCAGGTACTCAAGAAATCCTAAGGTGGGTTGAAGGCTGTGAACCGGACGATGTCGTGTTGTTTTTGTTAAGCGGCGGTGGCTCGGCGTTGCTTTGTGCACCGATCGAAGGGATCGATTTGGAAACCAAAGCTCAAATCACCGCAGCGTTATCGTTGCGTGGAGCGACCATTCAAGAGCTCAATGCCGTCCGCCGTTGCTTGAGCAAAGTCAAAGGTGGTGGATTATCGCGGCAATGCCAAGCTAAAACATTGATCACGTTGATGATCTCCGATGTGCTCGGTGACCCACTCGAATCGATCGGCTCAGGCCCGACGATCGAGAACCCACCCCCCGACCCGGTCCTGGCCTTGAGCGTACTAGATCGATTGCTTCCAGGTGAGTTTGGCGCGGTGCGCAAGCTGCTAGAAGATCGCATCCGTGTCGAGGATCGTGCAAAGCCAGACGCAGTGGGTGTGAATAACGAGGGCTATCTCGAAGTCGCATCCGAGGCCGAGGAAAGTCGGCGGTTCGCCCAGAAATTGCGCCCCGTGTATGTATTAGCTAACAATCAGACAGCCGTCACGGCAGCCGCGCAGCGAGCTGCTCAATTAGGCTATCGCGTCGAAAGCGAATCGAATATCGCAGGGGATGGATTGGCCGATCGGTTCGGGAAAACGTTGCTAGAACGATTGGCAATAAAACCCGTTGGTTCAGGCATCGTATCAGGGGGTGAGCCTACGGTAGTGTTGCCGGCGAGCGATCCGGTAAAGACCACTTCTCGACGCGGTGGACGAAATCTGCATTTGATCCTTTCGGTGGGTTACAGCATTCTGCGGACAATACAAAAAGAATCAGGTCAACGTAACGAATCTGCGACGGAGGCTACAAGCGAAGCTTTGGATCGCTTTGCGGAACGGATCCTCAGCGGTCAGTCCGATTTTGCGATTGTCTCAGGGGGAACCGATGGCGAGGACGGCAATACACCTTGCGCGGGTGCTTGGATCGACCGTGATTGGTTACTCTCTCACGGGTCTAAGGTCGCAGAAGTGCGAGCAGCGTTGGATCAATTCGATTCCTATGGTATCTTTAAAGACTCAGGGCATATCTTAGAGACAGGCCCGACCCACACCAATGTCTGTGATTTGCGCATTGGTTTAATCAAAGGCTTGCCGTAACGACACACTAGCTCGCATCGCAACCCATTGAGATTTCCTTGATTGATATTCCGCTCATGGAGCAAAACACAATGCGTTGGGAATACAAATCCGTGCAAATGGAGACCAAAGGGCTCTGGGGTGGAAAGGTCGAAGGTAGTGAACTTGATCGTTTGATGAACGAACTAGGAGAGCTAGGCTGGGAATTGGTTTCCGCGTTTGATACGAATGAAGCTTACGGGCGTTCGAGAAGCATCGTCTTATTGTTCAAGCGTCCCAAGTCGTAACATGTCTTTGTTGTGAACATGTCCGGTTAGCCTTCAATGCAAAGGCACGAGCTGTGTCGGTGAAAGAACATCAAATCGAAGAACCGAATAACGCCGAGCGTCAGATCAAGCAGCGCAGGATTGAAGGCTTCGATGCATTGCGTGTATTCGCATTGCTGCTGGTTCTCACAAGTCATCTTCAATCGCTTTGGGGCTCCTCTTCGGCTTGGACCAAGATCTACGGGCTCGATATCGGTCAAATAGGTGTTTCAATCTTTCTGGCAATCAGTGGTGCTTTGATCGGAGGAGATACTCGAACTTCGTCCGAATGGCTTTTTGCAAGGCTCCTGCGGATCTATCCCGCCTATTGGATCGTCACCGTGGCAGCCTTTGCCGCGACGGCTTTAACGGGTTACAAACAGATCGACCCTTTACAGTTTCTCTGGCAGATGACTGGTCAAGGGATGTACTTTATGACCGACATGGTCAACGTTGCAACTTGGTTTATCGGCTTGCTGATCGCTTTGTATTTCAGCATCTATCTATTCAAACGCTTCGACCGACTCATACAAGGAGTAACATTGTGCAGTTTGCTTTGCTTAGCGATCGTCATGATCAACGAGTTCGAAAGCTACTTTGCGCATGCTTTAGCATTCTATGTTTCGGTCGGTTTCAGCAAATCAAAAAGTTGGGCTCGACTTCGCTGGCCCGTGATCGGACTGCTAATGGCACTTGCGATCCCAAATCGCATTCTGGGTTATCCTACGATCGGACTTCTAGGGGTTTATGCCGCACAGTTCGTGGGTAAGGTCCCGAATCCCATCAAACTCTTCGCGCGATATTCGTACGAATTTTATCTTATGCATGGGATATTTCTGGTCGGAGCAAAGAAACTGCTTGGTGAGAACGCGCGAACTACACTGAACATTGCAATGATCTTATTGAGCGTTGCGGCGACTTGGTTTGCAGCAGCGGTACTTCATGAGATACTTCGTTGGTGCGAATCCAAGTGGTTTGTTCGTGGCCGATCCAATGCATACATCTTTCGAGAATGAAAAACCATGATGAATCCAAGCCTTGCAAGTATCCCAGGGATGCTATTACGTATCGCATCTGCCGGGCGCGTGTGCAATTGCAGTGCGTTATTGCTCGGTAACGCTCTGTTGCTCGGTAACGCTCTGTTGATCGGCAGCAATTGGGCGATGGGACATGACGGGGAAGACCACGAGCACAAGCCAAGGCAAGTCAAGCCGGCCGAGATGTTTGCCCCATCGAACATACCCGATCGAGTGATTTTGACGTTCGCTGCCGATCCAACGACTAGCCAAGCGGTCACATGGCGAACGAGCAACGAGATCGAAAAAGGGTTTGCGGAGATCGCGGTAGCGACGCATGGTCCTGAGTTTGAGAAACAAGCCGTTCGTGTGGAAGCGACCGCCACCCCCCTCAAAACGGACTTGAACATGGCACATTACCACAGTGTTGTTTTTAAAGACTTGCAACCGGGGACCAAGTACGCGTACCGAGTTGGAGACTCGGTGAACTGGAGCGAATGGTTTCACTTTACGACAGCGAGTCACAGCGAGCAGCCATTTTCCTTCATCTATTTCGGCGATGCGCAGAACAACTTGAGAAGCCACTGGTCACGAGTGATCCGAGAAGCTTACAGCGATGCCCCAAAAGCACGTTTCATGCTGCATGCAGGGGATTTGATCAACACTGCGGAATCCGACGCAGACTGGGGAGAGTGGTTCGGCGCCGGTGCTTGGCTCAATGCGACGATCCCTAACGTACCGGTAGTCGGCAATCACGAACAACATAAGAGAGAAGACGGCATGCGGGAGTTGACCCGGCATTGGCGGCCACAATTTACGCTTCCTGAGCAAGCCCCTGTGGGTTTGGAAGAAACCGTCTACAGCTTCGATTATCAAAACGCCAAGTTTGTCATTCTCAACAGCAATCTTCAACATGTCGAACAAGCCGCATGGTTGGAAAAAGAGCTGAGTGGAAATACCAAGCCATGGGTAATCGTATCGTTTCATCATCCGATCTTTTCGACCGCCAAAGATCGCGATAATGCCGCATTGAGAAAAGCTTGGAAACCTATCTTGGACAAATACAAAGTCGACTTGGTGCTTCAAGGACACGACCATTCGTATGGACGGACAGGACTACGCACCCCGGTGGATATCGCTAAAGCAGACGGCTTGCCGGCGGGCGAAGTCTCCAACGAACCGGAAGGATTGACGAAATACGACGAACACTACGGGACAGTCTACGTCGTGAGCGTCAGTGGACCGAAGATGTATAACGTTGACCCCAAACCATTTATGGTTCGGATGGGAGAAGACACACAGCTGTATCAAGTCATTACGCTCGACGGGACGAAGCTCACGTATGAAGCGAGAACAGCCGTTGGGGAGCTGTACGACACATTTGAGTTATACAAAGAGCCCGGAAATGCAAACCGACTGGTTGAGGGGGTACCCAAGATGCAGGAGCGGCGGCGACCACCAAGCCCTGCGAGCCGCTAGAGATTTTTAAAACACAGCGTCTTTTTTAAAACACAGCGTCTTTTTTAAAACACAGCGTCTTTTTTAAAACACAGCGTCTTTTTTAAAACACAGAGGCACAGAGAACACGGAGGGGAACCTTCCGGTCTGATCTCTGTGACTCTGTGTCTCCGTGT
>CAIJIZ010000408.1 GCA_903820735.1 uncultured Pirellula sp. | reverse complement strand
TGACCACGTCCCGGGCTTCGCGAATCTCGCTTCCCATGATCGAATGTTCGATTTCTGACATCAAGCGGCCAGCAGCTAAGTTTGCAACTTCGATTTCATGCGATTGGTAAGTTCTGGCCCGATCGCTCCAAAACCATAGCGTTCCATGTGGCATGGTGGTCGTGCCGACAGGGACGACGAGTGCCGATCGGAATCGTTCTGGACTGTACCATTCTTGGGCTGCTTGCAAGTCATTCAGCAGCACTGCGTTCCCGAGGAGCGATTCAAGATCCGCTAAAGAGCTTCGCAAGTCGCGAGGCGCTGCGAACAAGCGAGATTTCGGTAAACCGAAACATGCTCGCATCTTTAATTGACTGGTGTCCTCATCGAGCAAATACAAAGCTGCGGCCACGGCTCCAATCGACTTCGAGGAACTCTCAAGGACTTCTGCAATCCGAGCTGAAAGCTCTCGTCCTTGTACTGCGCAATGCGAAACCAACACTTGGCTCGCAAGTTCAGCTTCCCGTTCGGCTAACGAAGTCTCGGCTAGTTCAAGCCTAGCGGCTAGCGACTCGATCGCACGGAGAAGTCCTTGGGCCCGATCCATGGTGACTTGGGGTAGCTCGTCCCATGAATCGGATTCCTCGCGTTCCTCGGAGACAATGTTATCTTGCAAGCGGCAAGGAAACGGTCGATTGGAATTGACTGGAGCAAGCCCCCAGTTGGTCGCGACTTTAAAGGCCTCTAGGCAGCGAGTGATTTCAGAAGCGGTTTGTTCCCCGGCTTCGGTGCTGCAATCCGATGCGGGGGCTCCCTTGTTGGCACCGTTACTGGAGGTGTCCAAGGGACGGAAGGAGGGGATACGGCGTTTCACGAGATGAACTTCTAGCTGAGTTTCATGGGAGATCGATTAGTATGCTCACGTCGGGCGAGTTCCTCTCGCTCCCTGCCGTGTGCGATTGTTCTTCGTCTAGTGACTGCACAAGCCTTGAGGGATAGATAAACCGTTATGCATGAACGGCCGTTGTCATCAAATTCGTTGCAAGCTGACGGCGTCCGAACAACCGGCAAAGTAGCTAGACGTTGTTTGCTCGGAAGTCGTAGGTAAAGCCTGAATGAAAGCAATTCTTTATCCGATATCAACGAGCGTACCAGGCTAAGTCATCGATTCGGCTTGGTGTTTTTATGTTTGTCCCAAGCCTGTTGCAGTGGATGCAACCCAGAGTGAAAAGGAGCCTCCAATGCTTGTGCTCTCGCGACACCGAGACGAAAGCATCATGATCGGAGACGACGTTGTGGTCACGATCGTGGACATTCGTGGGGATAAAGTGCGGCTTGGTATCGAAGCCCCCAACGACATTCCTGTCCATCGACAAGAAGTTTATGAAGCGATCAAGCGTGAAAATCGAAAGGCAAACCAAGTTCAGCCTTCCGACGTTCGTGCATCGAAAGAGAATCGCTCGTAGTCTGTTGCCCCCCGCTGCAAATTGCGGCTGGCCTTGATACACGACACCCTTCGGGTCAGTTCCGAGTCTTTTCTCGGATGACCCGAGGGGTGTTCTCGTTTCTCCTTCCACCGGAAGAATGTGTATAATCGGGACGACCGTCTATCTTTTCGCTCCTTCTCCTCCCGGGATTCCAAAGGCTTGTCCAGCTCGAACGATCGAAATTCGCTGCCTCCCGTGCCGCCCCCTGCGTCGCCACCTGCGCCGCCGCCAGCGCCAACTCCAGCGCCAACTCCAGCGCCAACTCCAGCGCCAACTCCTGGACTGCCACGAACCGCGAATTCTGCTTCTGCGGTTCCTCCACCTCCTGTACCTCCCCCACCTCCCTCCCCTCCACCACCACCGCCTGCTCAAAGCTCATTGCAGTACGCCTCGCAAAAAAATCCGATCAATCGGTTCGACCCGCACGCCAAGGGGATATCGAAGGGAGTGGAGCCGCAACAGGGATCGAATGATGCGGGAGCGTTTGGTGGTGACGAAACGGAAACAATAGAGGCAGGCCTGGTCGATTCGTGGTCGCCTAGATTTCTTCGCGATGCTCCGAGTTGGCTGATCAGCACCGTGATCCACATCGCGATTATCCTTCTACTGGCCTTGATTCCACTTCGAGACGAAGTCGCAAAGTCCTTGGTTTTGTTTCTTGGGCAGTCCGATGCTGGTGGAGAAGGTGACGCATTGACATCCTTCAATATCGCTGAGTCTGATAGTATGCTCGGTGAGAACGAAGGTGATGCGGCCGAGGACCTTGCACTGACCGCTGCTGATATTGCTGCCATCACTCCGGATTTGACTGAGATCGGAATCGAGACAGCGACTCCAGATTTCTCGATCACCAAAGGACTGACGGGTCGCTCTGGTACCATGAAGGGGGCTCTGCTGCGGGCTTATGGTGGTACTGAGGTTACAGAAGCCGCAGTAGCACTTGGTCTCGAATGGCTACAACGAAATCAACTCTCGGACGGGTCTTGGAGTCTTGTTACTCCATTTACCGACGGTGGCGTTTCGGAGAATCGGCCTGCTGCAACCGCAATGGCGCTGCTAGCTTTCATGGGAGCTGGCCACACTCATAAAACGGGTACCTATCAACCCAATGTTCTTAGGGGCTTGAATTATCTATTGAAGTCACAAGACGACGATGGATACTTTGCAACCAAAGCAACAGGCATACAGAAAACCTATGCACAAGCTCAAGCTACGATCGCGATTTGCGAATTGTACGGAATGACCGCCGACGATCGACTTCGCAAACCTGCCGAGAAAGCGGTCGAATGGGCTTTGGGGGCGCAGGACGAAGGTGGTGGCTGGCGGTATCAACCTCGAGAAGCCGGTGACACAAGCGTCACTGGTTGGTATGTGATGGCCTTGATCTCCGCACGCATGGCGGGACTTGATGTTCCAAGCGACCGGCTCGAGCGCATCCATCAGTTTCTCGATACGGTACAACGCAAAGGTGGACTGCGTGGCGCAAATAAGGACGGCGAACAGTATGCATACCAAGCCTCGTCGCAACCTAAAGAGTCGATGACAGCCGAAGGAATGCTCTGCCGAATGTACCTTGGATGGAAGACCGACGACCCTCGAATTATCGAAGGTGGAAAGATACTCAATGAAATCAAGATCACATCGGGAGTTCAAGGTCGTGATTACTACTACTGGTACTATGCAACCAATGCGCTCCATCACGCAGGTGGGGCAAATTGGCGGCAATGGAATAACATCATGAAGGATGCGTTACCGGAGTTTCAACTGAAGGCGGGGCGGGAAAGAGGAAGCTGGCCACCCGATGGTGACCCTCACGGTCCCGCTGGCGGACGGCTATACTCAACCGTGCTATCGATCTTGTGTCTCGAAGCGTACTACCGGCACATGCCCCTGTCCGAAATGGCGACAAAGTAATCTCTCCCCGAAATGCAAAAGTCAAACAATCTCTTCGCATCGAAATCATTTTCAAGGTGCACTGCAAATGCACGGATTCCCTTGAAAGTCCAACAACTCGTATGCTATATGCCTGGGGCGATTCAATTAGAATCCACACTGTCGATCCGTATGCTGCGATCCATAGTGTTGTTCGGAAGCCTTGCCATGGCCAGCTATGCACACTTGGTCGCTATGGAACCTCCAGTCGGCTCCGCCGCAGCAGCATCTGAGAAGTCCAACCGTGTAACGCCACTTGTTGAAGTTATCCGCAAAATCGAACCGGCGGTTGTTTCGTTATTTACTCCGACAGAAGCAAATCAGATTGTTTCTGGTTCAGGAACAATTATCCATCCATCCGGGTACGTACTTACCAACAATCATGTTTTGCCAAAGCCCAACGGATTTGCGATTCGCGCGAGCGACAAGCCTGTGCGATTCGAAGTTGTTTCCCGCTATCCCGAATCCGATATCGCCATCGTGCGACTAAATGCACCCACGGGGAATCAAGCTGCGGCTTATCGCTGGCCTTTTCTTCCACTTGGCCACAGTTCCGAGACACTTCTGGGTGAATCGATCGTTGTCGCCGGTAATCCCGGTGGCCGTGGAATGGCATTTACCTCCGGGATCATCAGTGCAAAGGACGTTTTAGAAGGTGGTCCGAATGCAATGATCATGTCGAACTATACCAATGATCGTCGCGGTCGATTGCTGCAGTTCGACGCGGCGAGCAACAAAGGGAACTCGGGCGGGCCACTGGTCAACATGGATGCTGAAGTGATCGGCGTGGTCTCTGCGGTGATTCAAGGAGAGCAGAATATTGGACTAGCGGTTCCTGTTGACCGAGTTCGGGATCTTTTCCAAAGAATGCTGGAGCCTGAATTGGCGCACAACAAAACCACTAGACTTGAACTCGATCCGTTCTCGAAATCCGCAACCATCACAAGGGTTATCACCGAAGGGGTTACAGATGTAAAGGTAACAGGTGAAATCCAACATGATCTCCAGAGCGGTGATACGATTCTGTCTTTAAACGATTTCCAAATCCGGGATGCGATCGATTGGTATCTCGTACTCGAATCGCTTCTAGCCACAAGTGATCAACTGCGGATTAGCTACTCTCGCAATAATGTTTTAAGGGAAACAACACTCAAGACTTCTTCTGCGCCAAGTCAATCGGTGGTTTCTGATCGTCCTACGAACAAAGGGCTGCGCTATAGCATATTCGAAGGTTCTTTCAGTGAATTGCCAGACTTTGCTAAACTGACTCCAGTCCGAAGTGCAACGACGGATATCCTCGATATCGGTGGGCTTACTTCGGATCGACCCGAAAACTTTGCGATGGAATTTACCGGGTTCCTCAAAGTGGAAACCGATGGATTGTATCGTGTCGTGTTAATTTCTGACGACGGCAGCAAGCTCTATTTGAACGACAGCCTATTCATCGATCACGACGGAAATCATCCCGCCTTCCCTTCAGGGCGAATGGTGCGATTGCAAGCTGGATTGCTACCTATCCGGATTGAGTACTTTCAAGGGAACGGAGCGAAGACGTTGCATTTGGTTGTCGAGCCTTGTTCGGATCGTCGGCAGATATCGTTGGTGGAGATGAAACTGGTTCAAGGTGAG
>CAIJIZ010000407.1 GCA_903820735.1 uncultured Pirellula sp. | reverse complement strand
AATCCAGCCGCATCGACGACGATTTTTGATCGACTCGATAAGGACAAAGATGGCCAACTGACCATTGAGGAAATGCGGGAACTCGCCCGGGTAATCGGACGCTGAGCATCTTCATCAACTGGGATGCTTCACACCCAGTTGCCTCCGCCCTGCCCCTTACTCCCGCCCAATCGGGACAAGACGAGCCGAGGAAATTATGGCTGTCGATTTGACGGTATTGGGCACTAGGCACTAGGCACTAGGCACTAGGCACTAGGCACTAGGCTTTAGGCTTTAGGCTCTCTTCCACCCACTCTCTCTGTGTCTCTGTGCCTCTGTGTTTAAAAAAAGGTGCCTCTGTGTTTAAAAAAAGCCTTCCCACCCCAGTACCCATTCCCCACGTCTCATCTCGGGCCGTGCGGTAGGTTTTCCATGAGGTATCTCAGAATATGCATTCGAACGTGAACGACAGTTCCGTTCCCTTCGCGCAAACCGTGATCTCGATTCGGGTAGACCATGTAATCGAAGGGTTTTCCGAGTTCAACAAGTTTATCGACCAGACCTTCGATGATCTGAATATGGGTGTTGGTCTCTCCCGATCCGGTCATAATCAATAACTTCCCCTTAAGTCCTTCCGCGAAATTGATCGGTGCGGAACGCTCATAACCATCGGCGTTGACTTCTCGGGTGCGCATAAAAATCTCTTGAAACCAAGCGTTGTAAAGATGCGGCTGTGGCTTGGGAACAACAGCGATACCTACATGATACGATTGAGGTTTACGGAACATAGCATTGAGGGTGTTTGAACCCCCTCCGCTCCAACCCCAGATTCCAACACGATCTAAATCGATGAAGGAACATTGTTTCCCAAGTGCTTTCAAGCCCGCTTCTTGCTCATCGGTCGAGAGAGGGCCGAGGCTACCGAAAATGGATCGTCTCCAGGCAGCCCCTTTAGGAGCTGGAGTGCCACGATTGTCGATCGAAACAACCACATAACCCATCTCGGCCACCACTCGATGAAAATCGATCTGAGCCGCACCCCATTCGTTCAGTACCGTTTGTGCATGCGGCTCTCCGTAGACATAGATGAACAAGGGATACTTCTTTGTGGAATCAAAATTTGGAGGTTTGAGCATCCATGCATCGAAGACAATTCCGTTGCCGATATCGAGCTTGAGGAATTCTGCGGTTCGGCAGGAAACGGTTTTCATTCGTTCTCGAATGTCAAAATTGTCTTCAAGCAAGCGGACCATACGGTGCGATGGCAGTTCAATCAGCTCATGGACCGGTGGTATATCGAGACTGGAATAGGTATGAATCGCCCATTTAGCATCGGGGGAGAAAACGTAGCCATGAGTGCCAGGTTGGTTTTCAGGGGTGATACGTTGTTTTATCCCTGAGCCATCAAGAGGAACTCGATAAAGATCCTTTTGCGTTGCATTTTCCGGAGAAGCGTAGAAATAATACCAACCACCTTCTTGATCGATCACAGCTCGATCGATCATGTCGTAGTCGCCCGGAGTCAGGACTCCCAGTTCTTTCCCGTCCCGAGCATAACGCCACGCATGCCGCCAACCGTCCTTTTCACTGACGACGACAAATTCTTTCCCCTCCTTCAACCAAACCAGTCCAGAGTTCTTTCCTTGACTTGATTCAACCCACGCTTCGTTGGACTCGGAGTAAATCGTGTCAACCTTGCCGTCGAGGTGGACGATCAGAAAATCTCGCCGATCACGGAAACGGCTGAATCTCTCCACAAGCACTTCTTGAGAATTGCCGGCCCACTGAACCTGCCCCAAGTAGATACCTTCCTCTGGGCAATCCACCGGAAGCCATTGCATATTCTTTCCATCAATATCGACCACACCGATTCGAAGTTTCTCGATTGGACCTCCCACGCGGGCGAATCGATTCTGTCGCACTTCTGGGTAGGAAGGGTCACTTGGAACCAGCACCGATCGCTCTTTTACATCGGTGAAGTCGGCTTCGATGAAAACCACTCGGGCTCCATCCGGACTGAAAGTCGGATTGCGAAACTCAACTTTTCGACCGTCCGCACCGGAGCTAAGCACCGTTTCCTGGTTGCTCTCTTGATCTATTGATACGAGCCTATCGCGGCGAGCTTCGAGTCGCGTCGAACCATGAAGCGAAGCACTTGAATCGCGTGGAACGAGACGTTGATTGTCTGCCTGCCAGGGACTTCGCTCGCCCGTTTTTACGTCATGGTACCATGACTTGGGTTGATCGAGCGGATCCAATTGCTCCACGACGAATCCAGAACTATCGTTCAACCAGGTTGGCCGAAAAGCCTTCGCGCGGAAATGACCTTGATCGTAGATCGCTTTGAACCGCGATTGAGCAACGGCCTGCCAGTTTGAATTGTCCAAATTCTGTGCCGACAGGTCGCGAACTAAGAGAAAAAAACAGATGAATGTAGCCAGCCGCAGAATCATTTTTCCCTCTCGATCCTATGAATCGTATCGCTGAAACCTTTCAAGGTGCCTTCCAAGTAGCCACTGCTTGAGAAGTAAATCCATCATACCAGATGCTCGTCAAAGTTGCTCACGATCGCTGTTTCCTATTGAGGTCCGGAATTCCCTTTCCTCGCTAATTTGGTTATTGAGCCGACGAGGATTCTCCGGTGCCTGTAATACAAATGGGACCAACAGCCCGAGGAACCATTCCACTGTCGTGATCCACAAATACACGACGTGTTGTTTATAAAATTTTTCAGATACGCTTCGATCCTGAAAATTCATCTGCGACGAAAGGATCCAATGATCGACGAATAGCAAGCTCGTTACGAAGCCTACCAACGTCGCTAACAGATAAAGGGATCGACGGGACGTTCGATACCCTTCCGCGGCAAGGCAAATGGTCATGATGGTGCCAAGCAGGTTATGCCAATGCGTGACCCATTGCGTAATGAAACCTTGGCTCTGGCTACCGATTTGCTCGGTTCCTATCGGCACAACGGCGATAGCGTAAAAACTGAGCCCTCCCCACCAAAAAGCCCAGAGAATCCAAATCCCTGCTCGCCAAACATCTTTTGCCGCACGAATGAACTTCATATACCTTGATAGTAGACGTTCTGAATTCCCAAGCCGCAGATCTCCAACAGCACTGTCTGCGTCAACGACGCAACCTAATCTAGCACTTTTCTGATAGATCTTCCGCCGTCGACCGAAGCATAAAGTCCGTCGGTGTGAAGAAAGCACCATACGGTCCCTTGATTGGGATCACAAGCGATCGCAATTAATCCCCCAGAGGGTAATTCCGATTGATTGACAGTCGGCTTGGGAGTCATCCAATCCCATTCGAATGCCCAGCGTTCACTTACGGAGTATCTCTGTGGTTGCATAGGATTGAGAGACCCGGTGATGAAACGACCAAATTTCTCGTCTCCCTTGGCCGACGCAGCAATAGCCGTGCAAGGACGAAACCAATCAAGGTTCTTCTGAGGTGGATACAACGCCATATGCCAACCTTCAAAAACTTGGGTTTGATAACCATGACTAGTCGCATATCGCATTTCATTGGTCGATTGCATGGCTTTATCGAAAGCCACATTATAAAAACCACAGTCGACTCGTTGTTCGGAGAGTGCGATCGACTTCCCATCATCTCGCGTGATGTAGGATTTCGAAGCAATTTCCTCCGTTTTTGAATTCGGCGCGCCGCGTCCAATCAATTCCATCCAAGGGTCCGAGCAAGTTGTAACGCACAAGTGCATTTTTCCTTTCGCTGGAGCTGGGTAGTGTTTCTCCCATGGCCAGACAACAACCGACGTAATCCGTTCTCCTTCGCATCCAAGCTTTGAAAATGATTGACCACCGTCATCGCTTCTGAACAAACCTTGCGTTTCACATCCCACAAAGAGGCGATTTGGATTTCTAAGGTCCATCGCGATGATTTCTCCGCACAAGGCCGAGGGACCTTGGCCATCGAAATCCCCGTCGAAGGGCAGTCGTACCCAAGTCGCACCAGAGTCATTGGATTTCCATAACTTGCCGGCTCCCGACTTACCCGTTGCGCGAAATAAAACTTTCGCATCCAACGGATCGAACACAACACTTCGCACGCAAAGATCATCACCTGTCAACGAACCATTGATTGACGTCCAAGTATCCCCTCCATCGCGACTAAGAACTAATCCGCGATGATTCGAGCGGACCACAAGCGACCGTGGATCCGAGGGTGCAATCACGATGCCAGTCCAACGATCCGACCCGGTATCTACTGCGGCTTGTACTTGAGGTAATGATGGCTGATGCTCTGGATCTTGGTCGATAACAAGCGAAGAGACGGTAGCGTAGTAATGCGCACGGGCATCTTGCGGGAGGGCGCTGAAAAACAACCCAACATCCACTTCAGAAGACATTTTTTTGTATTGCAATGCTCCTAACTGCCAGTTCCTCTTGTCTGGGCTTGACCACGCCGTCCAGATATCACCTTTACGCGCTATTCTTAGCCAAGGATGATTCTGCGGAAGTTCATAGGAGGAAATTCGGCCGGCTCCAAAATCGGTAAAATCTGCGGATGCTCTAAGTCCGTCGCTAGCGGTTTGCACCAAATGGAAATCGCGTCCCCATTCCCAGTTCCTTCTCTCGCCGTTTTCCCTGGCTGTCAATCCAACCCATGCTCGCCGATTTACAGGTTCACCCTTGGCACCATTGAATTGATCAACATGGCATTCAACCAGAAAGTCACCTGAAACCTTTTGAGTGACGGTATGCATACCGCTACCGAAGAACTGAAACTGATTTTTCTCGTTTTGCCAGACACCCGCCGTGGAATTCAGATCCCCAACATTGCGAACGGTCCAAGGTGAACGAATATCGGGCCCCGCATTCTTAATCGTCTTTGCAGGGGTGTCAAAGGTATGACCGTTTTCAAGGGTGATACGTGCCCAAAGGGACCCTTCCCCGCGCATTAACGGGCCTTCGTACCGAAGGGCCGATGCATTCATGGAGTGCAATTGCCATCGATCCAAAAAGAGTTGGGTTTGCTTAATAGGGATCGATCCGGCGGTGGCATCTACATCGATTCTAGCCGTGCCATCACCGTGGGATGAAGCCTGAAGATCGATCGCAGGGACTTCGTCCAACCATGGAGTACAGAGGTCTTCCAGAGCGATAGGACGTTTCGCAATCCCTGGACCTTCCATGGAAAAATTGAAATTCAAAGCGGGCAATTGATCGACAAGATAAGTCACTTCGATCTTGTGATGCCCTTGAGCAAGTATCCTTGCGGTTGCTTTCTCGGTGGTACCATGTTGCTCATCGCGTTCGAGAAGCGTTTCGGAGTCGAGCTTGATTCGATAGGCACCATCGATCTGTGCGTTAAAGATATATGGACCATCCGTTGGGATATTGATGAATCCGGAATACTCGATTGCGAATCCCTGGTCCCGCTCGTTACGGATACTCGAATCGAATCCTCGAGCTACGCCTTCACGTGCGAGTCGCCCGGTATGCAACTCATCGAGATGGATCCAAGCGTGTTGTTCATCGGGTTGTTGAGAGGGTGGATTGAAGTAGTTGAACTTTCGCTTTTCATCTTTCGTCCATAATCGATAGTGCAAACCGGGAGTGGTACGCTCGTTGAGTGGTTCGGGTGCTCGAATCTTTACGGCAGCGATCGGTGCTTGCTTGTAACTACTAAACTGATCGAACACGTCTTTCATGCGTATGCGCACCGCAAGCGGCCACTTTCCCGACGGAGTATCTTCTATAGAAACTAGCGCATGCCTCGAGTTTGGCATAACAATATTGCGAGTCGCGATTGGGATCCCTTCGCATTGCGGGTCATCGAAAAGATCGATATCGAAAGCGAGAGAAGGAGTCGACCAGTTCGAGAGTTCCCATGAAACCGCGACGTACCCTCCGGAAGCAACCGCAGAGACGCTTTCAAGTTCCGGCACGTCCAACGAAGGCTTTGGCGGTTGCTTCGCTGCGAACGTGTGGAGGGATTTCCCATCGATAGGGGCACCAGTAAGCAGAAGTGGCAGGTTATCGGGACGTTGTGCGTATTCGATAGCCGTGTACTCGTGGTCCCCTTCGGGAATAGTATTGACCACCACATAATCTGTTTTGTCGATAGATATGGCATTTGAACTTTTCCAGCCGCCATCTTTTCGATAGTAGCCAAATCGGCGGTGCAGCGATCGAACTGCTTTTTCACTGGTGAGTGGTTCGAGGAAACCACTATTTCCCGTGAAGGACGTAGCTGGGATTGGAAGTTGAGCGATACCGACCATATGCCACTGCCCAGTCGCTTGGTCCTTGATCCAACGCCCGACGAGAGCATTGGATTCCGGAGTTGGCCGCCAGACACGAGCGACCATGGTGTACCATTCGTTTCGCTTGACGAATGGCCAAACATGAGCACCCGTCGTTCCGCTGCTTCCTTCCCCTCCATAGTCGTTTTTGATATACAAATTTGGAGCAACATCCACGAAGCGTACGGGAGTCCCTTGTTGATCGCTTCCCCAAAAAGTCCAAACCGAGCCGGGGCGAAAGGAATCTTGTAACTCAGGATCAGGGTTTGGCTTTTGGTTTTCCCCGTCTTTAAGGAAGCTTGTAAATCCAGCGTAGAAGGACAGATTATTCGGTTTGGGATTAAAGCTCGAATTCCAGTTCGCAAAATAGGAACCCGAAGGCCAATAAGGCCAACGCAGGTCCATCATCATGATATCCGCCCCATCTTCGATATCTTCACGGTACCAAGTTGCGTGGGTGGGGGTGAAGAACAAGGTGATAAACAGAGCTGCGCAGACGGCAAGCTTGCGAAGCGACGCGAAGTACCGCGACTCAGGCTTCGTCGGGCGATTACAGGTGCTATGCATGGGTTTCGTTACGTTGAAGGGGGATCAGTGATGATTGGAGCAATGCGTTTCTTCCAATCCTTGATTCTATTCGAGATAGAAGAGGTTTGGAGGAGTTGAAAGAGGTAATCGTTTCAAGGATGATGGCGAACGTTGCGGTTCAGAACTCGCTTAATTAAGATAAGGGAGAACGTCGCACGCTCCCAAGATAACAAGTAGTCTAGGTACTGGTTCATGTCGTTCACGATTTACGACCGATTAAAACGAAGAATAGCCTACACAGCTTACCTTGCGCTACTTCCCCTCGCACCACGACTTGGCGAAGCCAGGCGGGCATTGATGCAGGAGAACATAAAGCGGCCTTCACGCGCTGACATCCTGAATTACTTGCTTGAAGTATGCCGACGAATTTCAGGTACGAACGAGACTACCTATCTTGAAATTGGAGTACGGGTTCCCACAGCCAATTTTTCATCGATAAACGCATTCAGAAAGTTCGGTGTTGATCCCGGGATCGAAGCGCCCTCGCAAGCGGTTGACTTTCGCATGACGAGCGATGAGTTT
>CAIJIZ010000406.1 GCA_903820735.1 uncultured Pirellula sp. | reverse complement strand
GCCTTTGAATATCAATTCGTAGCCACGAGCGGTTCGCGCGGTCAGGCAAGGGAGTTAGGGATATACCCTATTTAATCGTCACTCCCCTTCGCCTCCCAGGGGAGGAGAAGGGGTCGGGGGATGAGGTGGGAGAACACGCGCAGTTTGTGTTTTGCGAACTGCATAGGGTGCGAGAAGAGAAGAGACGCTCGGGGCTTGTTGCTGCTGTTCGTGTCGTTCTCAGCAACGCGGTACTCGTACTCAGCGAAGCGGTACTCGTACTCGAACCCACCGCAATCATCATTGCAACGATGAACGACCGATCGATCGTGGCTCATCGAATGCAGAGTTTTTCAAGTACGAGCACCATTTCATGGAGTACGAATGCGAGTACGATAGAAGCTACCAGCCTATGTCCTTACCTACAATAAATCCTCAATACCCATAGTTTTCAAGGGCCCTGAATAATCATTCTTAGCGTAATGAAATCCAGTACAACATGATGGAATGCATCGAAATCAACCTGAGTGGGCGGTTGCAAGGTGTGGGACTACGTCCGTTTCTTTGGCGATTAGCACAGCGATTGGATATTCGCGGATCGACTTGCAACACCCCTACCGGAGTGCGAATCATCGCGCAAGGCTCGCGCGAGAATATCCAGGAATTCAAGCAACACTTGATCAATAATCCACCTGAGTTTGCATCGATCGAATTTTTTCGAGTTCACGAATTGTTGAAAAAGGACTTCGAAAGGTTTGAAATACACGAAAGCCAAGTCGATGCGCTTGCACCGAACTCTTTCCCATGGTTTTCCATACCCGATTTACCGCCGTGTCAAGCTTGCATCGAGGAGATGAGGCAAGCAGGTGCAAGGCGATATTTAGATCCGATGATCAGCTGCACTCAATGCGGTCCAAGGTTCTCCATTCAGCTAGCTGCTCCATTCGATCGGTGCCGTACCACGATGGATCCATACGTTCTGTGCGATCGGTGTCTTGAAGAGTACACCAATCCATATGATCGTCGTTTTCATTCGCAGACGATTAGCTGCTTTGCATGCGGCCCCGTTTGGAAATGGATCAATTGTAAACGTCCCAACGAAACCACCGAAGGGAATTCGTCTCAGTCAGTGCGCGAGATTGTAGGGCGTTGTGCGCAAGCGATTCTTGATGGAGAAGTTGTACTGTGGAAATCCACAGGAGGTTATCAATTCGTATGTGATGCGACTAATTCACTTGCGGTAAAAAAGCTCAGGAGAATCAAGCAACGGTCGTGTAAGCCATTTGCACTGCTTGTTTCTTCGATGCAAGCCGCATCTTCAATTGTTGCGTTAAGCTTCACTGCCATGCGATTGTTGACTTCGAGTGAGCGTCCCATCGTTGTTGGTCGTTGGTTACCCAGGGGTATCCAATCAGTAAACATTTCGGACGAGGTGAACCGTGTCGACGCAAGGCTCGGTGTAATGCTACCTAGTTCAGCTATGCAAGTTTTGTTGTTGGATCATTTGCAACAGATTGGGCAGTCGATTCCGCTGGTTGTCACCTCTGCAAATGCATCGAATGCCCCTATGCTCACCGATGATCGAGCTGCAATTGATCGATTTGGCCAAGTTGTTGGCGGCGTACTGACTCATTCTCGAGCTATAACACAACCACTTGATGATTCGGTATGGATTGATTGTGGCTGGCGCGAGACGGGAATTTCGTCCCAAGGTAGTAGCGATGCACTTGTGATTCCCATAAGGCGGGCGCGAGGGGCTAGTCCGGTGCAACTTAGGTTAAGTCCACGACGAGACGATAGTTTTGGCAATGGTTTTAAGGAGTCCTTCGCAAGAAATTGCATCGCGTTAGGAGGCGACTTAAAAACAACAATTTCGGCACGAATCGCCGGAGATAGTCTCTCAGGAAATAGTCTCGAAGGAGGTAGTTTCGCAAGAGACTTATCGGGATCTGGGATGGATTCTCAAAGAGACGAATCGTCGATTACGCGGATCCTGTGGACACAGCACTTTGGCGATGCATCGGATCCCGAAGTCTTTGACCGTATGCGACAGAGTGCATTGCGCGAATGCGATCGAACAGAGAACAAATCGCTGCTGGAATTTCGTGTTGATGCTCATCCGAATTACCATACCCATCAGCTTGGGGTCGAGCTTTGTAAGGAATTAACTTCACAAGCCGCATCACCGATTCTTTTGCAAGTTCAACATCATGCTGCGCATTTAGGGTCGTTGGCATACGACATAGCATGGGATCAAGATAAGCCGTTGCTTGGGTTTGTATTCGATGGGACTGGCTACGGAACAGATGGAACCACCTGGGGTGGTGAATTGCTGCGACTCGAACCGAACGCATCACGCAAATCGGTAGCTCGTCGCGTTGGGCACCTTCGACAAGTGAGACTTCCATCGGGGGATGTTGCTGCGCGCTATCCCTGGCGTTGCGCGATGGCTTATCTCTCGGAAATCGACCAATCGCCATTGCATTGGCTCGAGCCATTTCGTTCGCTTTGCGAAAGCGAAAGAAAATGGATAGTCGCAAACGATTACGTCGCTTCTGCGACCATTCCAAGCAGCAGTATTGGACGACTGATCGATGCGGTAGCATCCTTGTTGGATTTGGTTCACGAGAATGATTTTGAGGGACATGCAGCGATGCGACTCGAAGCGGTCGCATGGGAGCATGTCCAATTGTTAACGGATAATTCAGAAAAGGCCTTTGTGTTTCACGATAGTTACCGATTCCAGATCCAATCGATCGACGGGGTTTTGGTCTTCGACGAAAGGCCAGTACTTACTGACTTGCTAAAAGATCTAAGGCAAGTCGGTGTCTCAGATAAGGTGAGCTTGCCGATGATCGCATATCGCTTTCATGGTGCCTTGGTCAATTTGATCTGCGATGCGGTCATTCAGTGTATTGACGCCGAAACTTGTGATTATGGTCGGTCTGTTGGAATCACTGGGGGAGTGTTTCAGAATAGTTTGCTCGTGATGGCCATCGGCGAGCATCTGAGTGCAATGGGATACAAACTGCTCAGTCACAAACAGATCCCACCTAATGATGCGGGGATTTCGGTCGGGCAGTTGTGGTTTAGTTAATCGTGAGGCTTCCTAAAACAGCCGCGAGAGAAACTGCGGTTTCAACACGCAGGATTCTCTCACCGAGATCTAGCAGTTTCATGGAATGGTCGATCGCCAAGCGAATCTCTTCATCAGTAAAACCTCCTTCGGGTCCGACTGCGAATCGAAGGATAAAGTTTGATGGTAGAGATGCGTTAGTGTACGTCTGCAAAAAGTTATTGTGTTCGATGATAGGGGAATCCAAGGTTGCTGATGAGGATTCAGGTGGGAGGCTTATGAGAGCCTTGGGATGCAAGATTATGGCTTCTGAGGCATGAGCTTTTAACCATTTATCCCAAGGGACGACGGGTTCGACTTGCATCAAACGATTTCTTTGGCATTGCTTGCAAGCTTCCATCACGTATCGACGTAGCTTGTCGATGCCGTCTTCATCGAATTTCGACACGCTGCGATGGGTTTCGAGAAGCGTTAAGCGATCGACACCGAGTTCGACAAGTTTCTCGATGACGTTACGTTGACGGTCTCCCTTGGGCATCGCGATTGCAAAATGCAATCGGTCAGAATGATCGCGGGGAGCGAATTCGATGTTTTCGCAAACGATTTGAACCGATCGTTTTTCAACAGTTTTTACAGTTCCAAACCCCTGATTTCCTTGGCCGTCGAAGAGTATGCAAGAGTCACCGGTTTCAAGTCGCAGGACTCGGCTAGCGTGATGTGCTTCGGCTTCCGGCAGAGAGATAGGTTGCTCGGTACGGATCGAGTCGACGAGAAAGCGTGGGAGAGCCATTCGTTAAACGGTTCCTGTTGGTAGCGAGTTGTCGGCTGGATGTTCGGTAGGATTAGTAGTCAGGGAATCGCGAAAAGTGGTCGATGTCGTTTGCGTCTCCGGTCGGATGCGAAAGAGAATGACATAGATTGCGGGAAGGTTGATCAAGGTCAGGAAGGTTGCGATCGAGAGTCCACCCATAATCGCCATAGCCATCGGACCCCAGAATACGCTGCTGGTAAGGGGTATCATTGCCAGGATAGCAGTCGCGGCAGTAAGGATCACAGGACGTGCCCTTCGAACGGATGACTCGATGACGGCTTCCCATGGACTGAGTCCCAAACGAATATCTTGTTCGATCTGATCGACGAGGATCACGGAGTTTCGCATGTCCATTCCAGCAAGCGCGATCACTCCAAGGAGGGCTACGAATCCGAATGGAGCATTGAACAGGTGCAAGGAGGCCACGGCGCCGATCAATCCGAGCGGAGCGATTCCGAAAATCAGGAGCATCTTGCGGAAGTTCTGAACTTGCGCCATGAGCAAGGTGAGCATTACCATTACCATGATTGGAAACATGCCGAACAAGGCTTGGTTGGCTTTATTGCTTTCCTCGATGCTACCACCTAAATCGATGCGGTAGCCCGGCGGTAGCTCAGTTCGAAGATTGCGAAGTTCTTTATCGATTCGGTTGCTGATATCCGGAGCTTGGTTGCCGTCAGATATATCGCACCGTACGGAGAGTATTTGCTCCTGGTTGCGACGCCAGACAATGGGGTCTTCTTGCGAATACTCCAGATGGCCCACTTGTTGTAGCGGCACGCTTTTTCCAGTTAAGGTAAAGAGGGTCATGTCTTCGAATTGATCGAGGTTTAATCGTTCCGAGTCGATTGCGCGAGCGACGACTGGAATGGTTTCCGTTCCTTCTCGGAAGTAGGAAATGGTCGAACCACTCAACAGTGTTTGAAGTCCAAGTTCGATTTCCTGGGGAGAGAGCCCTAATAAACGCGCTCGGTCCTGGTCGATCTTGACTTGGATGGTCTTTGCAGGTTCTTCCCATTCAAGATTGACATCGACTGCCGCAGGATCTGCTCGCATTATTTCGCGAACACGATTTGCATAATGGCGAACGACGGTTTTATCTGGCCCCACGACACGGAATTGAACGGGGTAACCGACGGGGGGGCCGAAATCGAGTCTGAGCACACGGGTCGAAGCCGCGCTGAATTGTGGATCATGTTCGAAGGCATCTTTTAGGTAGGTGCGAAGTCGTTCTCTCGCGTCGATGCTCGAAGTTAGGATGACGAGTTTTCCAAAGCTGGGATTTGGTAGATCTGGATTAAGAGCAAGGAAAAACCTGGCGGAACCCGCTCCGATATAAGACGCGACATGCAGGACATCGCCAGGGCCAACAATCGCATCCGCAGGGGACTTCTGAAGGGCGCTATCTCCATTTGATGATTGGTTGGAGTGGTGCCCATCGATGCAGGGAAGCACCATGGCTTCGACGCGGCGTACCATTTCCGCCGTCGCCCCGATCGAGGCTCCTTCACTCAATCTCAAGTCCACCAGCAATTCAGGACGGGAGGATTGCGGAAAGAATTGTTGCTGTAGTTTGGTCATCGCATAACCAGCTACAAGAAACAGCGCGAAAGTGGTTCCAACAACGAACCAAGGTCGCTTGACCGCTGCGCGAACGATGGATCGCAGTATGCGGTGAAAGGGTGTATCGAACGCTTGATGCGGATCGTGATCAGCTCCCTGATGATGCTTTGGTGGATCGGGAAGAAGATGGAGTCCAAGGAGTGGGGTAAAGAGAACGGCGACGAACCAAGAGGTAACCAAAGTGATCCCTACGACCCAGAATATACCACCTGCATACTCACCTGAAGTCGAGGGTGCAAAGCCCACGGGCAAGAACCCTGCGACGGTAATCAATGTTCCAGAGAACATGGGAAAGGCGGTTGAGGTCCAAGCGTAGGTGGCAGCTTCAAGCCGATTCCAGCCTTGCTCCATTTTTACAGCCATCATTTCTACGGCGATGATCGCATCGTCGACCAGAAGTCCGAGGGCGAGGATCAAGGCGCCAAGGGAGATTCGATCGAGGTTCATTCCCATCGAGTTCATGATCACAAGGGAAATCGCCAATACCAATGGCACGCTCAACGCGACAACGATCCCAGTTCGCAGTCCAAGACTGATGAAGGAGACGATCAGCACGATGATCAACGCTTCGAGAAATGATTTAACGAATTCCCCTACGGACTCCTCGACTACCTTCGGTTGAAAGGAGACCGTATCGATTTGGATTCCAGCGGGGATTTCTGAGCGAAGGATTTCGAGTTCCTTGGCAAGAGCTTTGCCCATCTCAAGCACGTTTCCTCCTTTGCTCATCACAAGGCCTAGGGAAACGGCAGGTTTGCCATTGAATTGCATCAGGAAGGTCGGCGGCGTTTCATAACTGCGAGAAACTTTGGCCACATCTCCGAGTCGGAAGAGTTTGCCCGATGCTTCGATTGGTACAGCTTCGATTTCCTCTAATCCGCCAAAGTTGCGACTGACTCGTACATGGATACGATCTTCGGCAGTATCGATGCTACCGGAGCGAAGCATACCACTCTGGCGAGCGACACTGTCGAAGATTTGTTGTGGAGTGATTCCGAGGGTTGCAAGTTTCTGATGGGAGAACTCGACTACAATTTGCTCTTGTTGTTCGCCGATGATGTCAACTTTCTCAACATCTTGGACCTTCAATAGTCTTTTGCGAGATTGTTCGCACAATCGCTTGAGTTCCGCTAAGGAGTAGTCATCACCGGTGAATGAGTAGATGGCACTATAGACATCACCGTACTCATCGTTAACGCTTGGACCGATCAGCGTGCTGGGGAGTTCGCCGCGAATGTCATCTAGCTTTTTGCGGATTTGGTACCAAGTATCGTTGACTGCGCGTCCTCGAACGGAATCTTTGAGTTGCACGAGCGTCATCATGCGATCGCTGATGCAATACGTCAGAAGAAAATCCAGTTTTGGCGTTTCTCGAAGTTTGTCTTCGATTCGTTGGGCCACGTAGCGTTGCATTTCATCGGGGGTTGCCCCGGGCCAGACCGCACCTACGACACATGTTTTGATCGCGAAGGTTGGGTCTTCCGCGCGACCCATTTGAAAGTAAGCGGCTAATCCAGCGACACTGCAAGCGATCATGAGAAACCAAACGAAGGCTTGGTGCGTGACTGCCCATCGCGAAAGATTCCAGCGATGATCCTCGGAATTTGAGCTTGGACGATCATTATCTGGAGTAGGGGCATGTTCGGGTGAACGGCCACTCTCTTGAGAACGGTTACTCTCTTGAGAACGGTCACTGCCCGGAGACGAACTTGCATGCATGAGAATTCGCAGAGCCAAACGTTAGAGGAGGTCTTGCCAAATACGCACGCGGCATTGGGCATCGATACGTTGAACACCGGCGCTGATAATCTTTTCTCCAGGAGCTAGGTCAGCTTTGATGACAGCTCGTTGTGAACCGTACT
>CAIJIZ010000405.1 GCA_903820735.1 uncultured Pirellula sp. | reverse complement strand
TCAATAGCTTCTCGCAGTTTCTGTGTTGCTTCGCTCAGTTCAGCCTTACGTAATGGCCGAGCGATGCTTGGCCAAGCGATAGCAAGAATACCTGCGAGCAGTACGACGACGATCATCATTTCGAGGAGTGAGAAACCGCGACGAGATGGCGACATCTCAAGTCTGCGGTAGGTCGCTGTGACGAAGGAGTTCGTTGTAGTGCCGGGGCGGATACGATGGATTGTCATTTTGCTGCTAACTGCCATGATTGACTGGCTTGCCTGTGTTTTTACTTTGATCCTGAATCGGATTCTTCGGAGGCTGCTTGATTGCTGACATCATCGGCAGTACCTGGTTGACGATCTGGTCCACTGGAGAAAATTCTTGGGAAGGCATCGGTTCCTTTGCTATCTTCCGAATCACCGGTTTCGAATTCGTATTGGAATTCCCCCCCCCAAGGGTCGCGTGGCAATTTGCCACCTTCGAGGTATGGGCCATCCCAGTTCTTTGCGATCGCTTCGTCTTCCGGAGCCGCGACAAGGGCTTGCAACCCTTCTTCGGTCAACGGGAACGATTTCATGTCGACTACGTACATCTTAAGAGCGGAGGCAAGGATTCCGATTTGAGCTTGGGTTGTTCGGATATCGGCTTTCTTTTGAGTTCCGAGCAAACGTGGGCCAACAAGAGCGATAAGTCCGACGAGGATGATGAGTACGATCATCAATTCGAGCAGGGTGAGGCCTTTGCGGTTACGTCGTTTCATAATGGATAGTTTCCTTTCGTATTTTGGCTGTTTTAGGTTATGTGTATTCGTTTGTGTGAATTGCATTGCGATCAACCGACCGAGGAGTTCAGATCGAAAACAGGGAGCAAGACTCCCACGATGACAAACATCACCATCCCGCCGATAAAAATCAGCATCATCGGTTCGATCATACGGACGAGCACATCGAGTTTACGTTCGATTCGTCCGTCGATACGATCTGAGATCTTGACGAGGACTTCGTCGAGGGTATTCGATTCTTCCGCGATGCGAATCATCGCCATGACTTGTGGAGGGATCAGGCCGCTAGCAGCTAGTGGTTTCGACAACGAGTCACCGGCGGTGACATTATCGACCGATTTGAGCATCGCTTCGGCCAACAGGATATTTCCTGTCGACTCGCTACTGATGCGTAAGGCCCTGAGCAGAGGCACGCCGTTTTTAAGCATTGTTCCTAGAACTCGGCAAGCGCGAGAGACTGCCGCGTCGTGGAAAATATCACCAGCAACAGGGGTTTTGAGTTTCACCTGGTCGATGATGCGGCGGCCTTGATCGGTTCTCATCCATTTCAGAAAGGCCACTCCCATTGCGAAGATAGCGAGAATGACAAACAGACCGTAGTTCTTTAGCACGTTGCTTGCCGTGAGCAAAACTACCGTGATGAGTGGTAAGCCAGTTCCTTTTTGTTCGAGTCGATCGAAGAAGGGCTGAAATTTTGGGACCAGGAAAACCACCATCGCAGATACGATGATCGTACCGACGACTCCAAGGATTATTGGGTAGGTAAGCGCTCCGATGATCTTGCTTCGCATTTCGTCTTGTTTGCGCAAGAAGTGTGCGGTGCGTTGCAGGGATTCTTCGAGGAATGCTCCTTCTTGGCCTGCGCGAACCATACTCAGGGTAAGTTCGGAGAAAATTTTTGGGTGTTTCCCGAGCGCTACGTCGAGTGTGTCCCCTTGTGAAACACCGTCATGGATAGCCATGCATGTCTGCTGAAGCTTTGGGTTTTCCGTAGCTTCCGAGAGGATTTTCAGGGACTCGAGCATCGGCACGCCGTTGGTGAGCAAATCAGCGAGTTGTGCGCAGAAGTCCGCGACTTGTTCCTTCTTAACTCGTTTTGGAAGCGAAATCGTGATCGTCTTGGACTTCGGAGCTGCATCTTCCAAACGCATCGGATACATGGCTTGAGCGCGAAGCTTCTGCATGGCTTCGGCGCGAGTCGATGCCGCAACGATCCCGGAGAGTTTCTCTCCAGTACTCGATTTCGCGGTGTATGCAAACTCAGCCATGTTCGGAATTGGTTCGTTTTGTTCTTGGGATTTTGAAAGTAAAAAAGGTTTCGACTAGGTGCAACCTTGAAAGGTAGTGTTCGTTAATCCGCTTTCGTGACGCGCATCACTTCGTCGATGGTGGTGATGCCTGCTAGGACTTTGTTCCATCCGTCGACTCGCAAGGTTTCCATTCCGGCGCGAATGGCAGCTTGTTTGATGACATCCGTTGTCCCTGCTTGGGTTAGCAGATGACGAATCTCGTCATTGGTGACTAGTAACTCGTAGATTCCAAGTCGACCACGGTATCCATTTCGACGGCAACGCTCACATCCAACAGGACGGTAAAGTTGTAGATTTGGATCCAAGCGTTGTTCCACTGGGAAATCATCTGGTAATTCTTCCGGGTCGGGATGATAGGGTTCTTTGCATTCGGAACAAAGAACGCGCACGAGTCGTTGTGCGAGGACACCTTCAACGGTACTAGCAACAAGGAAAGGTTCGACCCCCATGTCCCCAAGCCGCATGAATGCCCCTGCTGAATCGTTGGTGTGCAAGGTACTGAATACCATGTGGCCTGTCAGAGAAGCTTGCGTTGCATTCTCGGCAGTTTCCAAGTCGCGGATTTCACCGACTAGAATCACATCCGGGTCGTGCCGCAAAATCGCTCTCAAGCAGGCGGCAAACGTGAGTCCAACTTTGGAGTGAACTTGGATTTGGTTAATCCCTTCGAGTTGATACTCGATAGGATCTTCCGTGGTGACAATTTTGATGTCTTCGGATTTGATTTCGCTCAGTGCGCTGTAAAGGGTTGTGGTTTTACCAGAACCGGTCGGGCCGGTGACTAGAACAATGCCGTGTGGTAATCGAATCAGCTTTTGAAATTGATCGTATACCTTGTCAGGCATCCCGATCCCTTTCAGGGAGAATTTTAAATTCGACTTATCCAAGATCCGCATGACGACACTCTCGCCGTGGAGCATTGGGATGACAGAGACACGGACGTCGATTTCACGTCCTGAGACACGCAGTTTGATCCGGCCGTCTTGAGGAACTCGTTTCTCGGCAATGTTTAGTTTCGCCATGATCTTCAGACGACTGATGATCGCGGCACGGAACTGATTCATTTCAGGCGGAGTGGGTTGTTTTTGCAGCACGCCGTCGATGCGATGCCGGATCTTGAGCCCCGCTTCCTGCGATTCTATGTGAATGTCACTCGCCCGGGCTTCGATGGCTTCGGTCAAAATCTCATTGACGAGCCTCACCACGGATGCCTGCTGGGCCTCTTCAGCATCTTCCAAGCTATCCGGGTCGATCCCTTCGAGCATTTCAACATCGCCACCTTGCAAGCGTTGCAGGGCGATCAAGCCGTCGATGGTTTCCGAGCCGATACCGAGGAATTTCTTCGTCAGTCGTTGGATCGTTTCGGAGTTCGCCATCACAGGTCGAACTTCGACCTGAAGTTCGGAAGCCACGGAATCAATGGCAGCGAAATCAAAAGGGTTGCTTACTGCAAGCCGCAACCAGCCGTCCCCTTTCTCCAACGGAAAGACCGAATGGCGGTGAATCAGTTTTGCAGGAAAACCTTCCAAAGCATCCCCGGCAACTTCCGATTCGTCGCTTCCGAGCCATTCGATTTGCATCGAACGAGCACCAGTTTCGAGAAGTTCATTCGAGCTTGGAAAGCTCCAACGTTCCACCAAAGCTTCCAATGGAGTCCCCGCGTTCAAGCAGTCCGCAAGTTCGCGCAGCTTGACCGAATCGAGCACAGGCAATATGCCATTAGCATTCGAAATCATGCGTCAATCCTATGGAACAAGAACGTTCGCTCCGCGAACTTGTTGTGGTGGGAGGGTGGGCGGGTAATCCTTGGGATACGGGCACCGACGAGGAGGATCGAAGGTGGTGGCAGATCAAGATCAGCCGACGTCTCGCTTTGGATTGTGGTGGTGGGACGCTCGGGTTTCCCCAAGCTCTCTAAAGTATCTTTCGGCATCTGGATCTGGTCAAGGTTGATCGGATCCCCGAGAATGTCCGCAATCCCTACAACTTGCCGATTTTTGACTCGCTGACGGTCGGGGTTGCTGCCTGCAACGAGGCTTTCTGACAAACAAATTCCTAGAACATTGTCGGAAATCCCGCCGCAAACCCCTCTAATGGCGTAGAAAACCCCGTTTGTCGTACTAGGCGATTTACCCGCTGCGGAATAAGGATCGGCTTGCGTATTCGGATTTCTGAATAAGCGACGGCTGGGATCAGGCAGGCTAATTCTTTAATTTTAGAAATAATTCCGTTAGTTGGGTAGGGTTAGTTCAAATAGTTGGCGTCAGTTCAGTCGTTTGGGTGAATTGGGGACTTCGACGCGGTGTTGTGCACCGTGTGTTTTTCCGAGTTTTTCTGCGGCTCCATCACGGAAGTCGCGAGCGGTTCGGTAGGTAGTTACTAGTCGGATACCGCATTCGAGGAAGAGCCAATCTTTTGCGCAACGTTGAACTAGGAGAGATCGATGTTGGACTAGTTCGCGATTATTCGATTGCGTTTGAGAATGGGTTGCGTCGGAGTTTTCGCCGCTCGGTTGTGAGTTGCTTTGTGGTGAGTTGTTTTGTGGATTAGATGCTGGTGGGTTGGGAGCAGTGGAAGTTGATTCGCGAGGCAGTGAGGAAACGTAGCCTTCTGCGTACGATGCACCGCTTCCCCGAGCGTAGCCCCCGTAGATGAGTTTCGCAGCGGTAGCGATGGTGATCATCAGTTCTCTGAAGAGTTGAATTGCATTCTCGACATCGTTTCGTGGTCCGTAGAAGAAAAAGAGTGTGCGGTGTCCTTTGCGTGAGGAGAACCACTGGGTCATTGGGAAGATGTGTTGGGTGAGGTATGAAGCGAGATCTTTCTCCCAGGAGAGAGCTTTGGAACCGTTGACCGGACAAGCTTGTCGGGTGTAGAGGATCGATTCGATTCCTTCTTCTGTTGCTAGATCAGCACGACTGAGATTATGTCGCAGCATGAGAGCTTGCATCATTCTCAACGCGTTCTCGCGTTCGGCCTCTGTGGACGCTTGGTTCTTTGCCGTGTTGTCGATAGCTTTCAATCGCTGGATGATTTTCTCAAACTCAGCTTGGGTGAGATCACCTGTTTGTTTTTTCTCAACTCCGCCTGTGGAGTCGAGAGTACAACGCGCTTCGGGGCCTGGTCTCCAAATTGATGTAACTTGATAAACGCCATCATCACGCGCATCCCATGTGTCGTGTAGTACATGATCGATGACAGTACACAGGTGAGCATGCGGCCTGCCTGCACGCTGGCACTGGATCACCGTTGGGCCTTCAGGTAGGAGCATCTCGTCGATGGTTGTAGGTAGGGATGGCAGTGGAACTGATTCCCAACCCAATTCAAGTAGATAGGGGCTATAGATGCTTCTAGGCACGCCGTTGCGTGGGGAAGTGCCGTAGCGTTCTTTGAGAGTTTCGTAAATATCACGATAAGCCAAGCCGGTGGCGATAGCGATTGCGCGACTGACGCAATCTCCGGTTAACCCAACGAATCCTCCAACGGATCTTCCCCCGTCGTTCCAAGAAAATTTTCTGATCGGTTGCATCCTAAGTCCCCGTCATCTCCTTCTGTATACCCAACCATACACATAAGTAACTAAACTTTGTGCTGCCGTTGTTTTTCATGCTCATTTTGTTGCGGCGTTTGAATTGTTGCGGCGTTTGAAAACTTAAGAGCCCCATCGTGTTTTCCCTGTGAAGACTTCGTCATCAAGCAACAGTTGTTTGGAGCGGGAATTCTAAAAACACAAACTCTCGTTCGATCGGCGAAGTCAATTTACCCTTGGTGAAGGATCTCGTGAATAACTTTCGCCGGATCGACACCGGTGAGCTTTGCGTCAAGCCCTTGGAATTTCGCAGTAAAGCGTTCGTGATCGATTCCCAGTGTATGTAAAAGCGTTGCGTGGAAGTCTCGCACGTGAACAGGTTTATCAACGATGTTGTACCCGAATGGGCAAGTCTCACCGTAGAGTGTCCCTCCCTTGATGCCTCCTCCAGCCATCCACATTGAGAAGCATCGTGGGTGGTGGTCGCGTCCGTAGTTGTCCGCAGTCAGTTTACCCTGGGAGTAATTTGTTCGACCGAATTCACCACCCCAAATAACCAGGGTATCATCGAGCATGCCACGATCTTGTAGGTCTTGCAAGAGAGCACCGGTTGGTTGATCTGTCTCGGAGCATTGCGTGCGCATTCCGCCTGGTACGCCGCCATGATGATCCCAACCTTGGTGGTATAGCTGGATGAACTTTACACCTTGTTCGGCGAGTCGTCGGGCGAGCAAGCAGTTGGCGGCGAACGTACCGGGCGTACGAACTTGTGCCCCGTAGCGTTCGAGCGTTGATTCGCTTTCACCGGACAGATCGGTTACTTCCGGAACGCTTGATTGCATCCTGTAAGCCATCTCATACTGTGCGATTCGGGCCGTGAGTTCTGGATCGGCAGTCCGTTCGGCTTGGACTCGATGCAGTTGTTCGAGACGATCGAGCATCTTTCGACGACTCGATGCGTCGAGTCCTGGCGGGTTTGTCAGATACAACACCGGTTCTTTCCCGGAGCGAAACTGGACTCCTTGGTAGCGAGCTGGAAGAAAGCCAGCACCCCAAAGCCGCGAATATAGTGGCTGATCGACTTTGCCTTTCGTGATCAGTACGACAAAGCAAGGTAAGTTTTCGTTATCGCTACCGAGTCCGTAGTGCATCCAAGCCCCGATGCTTGGACGCCCGGAGATCTGGTTCCCGGTTTGAAGAAAGGTGATGGCTGGATCGTGATTGATTGCTTCTGTGTACATCGATCGCACGATTGCCATTTGATCAACATACTTCGCGGTGTTTGGGAGCAGTTCGCTGACCCAAGCTCCGCACTGACCGTGCTGAGAGAACTTGAATGCTGAGCCCGCCAAAGGCAAGGTAGCTTGGTTGCCTGACATACCGGTCAGGCGTTGTCCGGCACGCACTGAATCAGGGAGTGGCTCACCTTGTTTCTCATTGAGCAACGGCTTGTAGTCGAAAGTTTCAAGCTGTGATGGGCCACCAGCCATGAACAGATAGATAACCCGTTTAGCCGATGGTTTATGATGCGTTGGGTTCAGCACACCATTCGATGGAATTCCCTGCGGTGAGTCGTCTGAATAAGAATTGGCTAGAGCAGTACTCCGGTCGCGCGCGATCAGCTCGCCGAGAGCGACCGAGCCGAGTCCGAAACCTGCACGCAGTAACCAATCTCGACGTGCTTCAAGAGACTCCATTTGAGGATCCGTTGGGCTTGAGGAAAGGCAGAAGATGATTTCTCAGTAAACACAAGGCGAACCGATCGTGGCTGGATGCGGTGTGCTTGCCCAGCCGGGCGCGTTGCAAAAGAGTATACCCGGTGGTGAAAAAACCAACTACCAACACTTTTGTAGGATTTTATAACCCCGGACTAAACTATTGTAATTTATTAGTTTTTTCGCCGGCGTTGGTTTTATCGCAAGAGTTCAGTGACGACGTGTGAAGGTCGGTTTGCGGTAAGCACTTGCTGGACGTTGTTGTAAGGGTAGGTGACACGTTGGTAGTCGAGCCCAAACAAATGCATGATGGTCGCTTGGAAGTCGTTTGGTGTAACGACATTCTCGACAGCTTTATGTCCGAATTCATCCGTTTTACCATAAGCGATTCCACCTTTGACTCCGCCGCCGGCGAGCCAGATGCTGAAGCCTTGGCCGTTATGATCTCTGCCAGCCCGTTCTGGAGCACCGTGGTCTTGAGTGACGGGCAAGCGGCCGATTTCACCACCCCAGTGAACTAAAGTAGAATCGAGCAGACCTCTTTGCTTCAGATCCGTCACGAGTCCTGCAACTGGCTTGTCGGTTTTCTTACAGATAGAAGCCAACCCGGTTTTGATATTATCGTGGTTATCCCAAGGTTGCCCGGCGTGAAAGAGTTGAACGAACCGCACCCCGCGTTCCACCAGTCGGCGAGCGAGCAAGCATCGTGTTCCGTATTCGCGTGTGTCAGGTTCATCGATACCGTACATCGCCAGTGTCGCAGCGGTTTCCTTGGAGATATCCAGTGCATCGGTTGCAGCTAGTTGCATTCGGGCCGCTAGTTCGTAGCTTGCAATGCGAGCTTCTAATTCGGGCTCACCGGGATGATCTGCAAGGTGCATGCGGTTGACTTCTTGAAGCAGGTCAAGGTTTTGCCGTTGTACATCTCCTGCTAGATGGACTGGAGGTTGCAAGTTGAATATACGGGGTTCTTTCGGTCGCAATACCGTTCCTTGAAACATCGCGGGCATAAATCCATTCGACCAATTCGTCACTCCGTCAACCGGATGTCCACCTGGATCACTTAGCACCATGAATGCTGGAAGGTTTTGCGATTCGCATCCGAGAGCGTAGGTCAACCAAGAGCCCAATGTGGGGCGACCAAGAATCCCAGGTATTCCACCGTGAAAGTACCTGATGGAAACTTCGTGACCGTTGGCTCCGGTATGCATGCTGCGGATCAAGCAGAGATCATCGACGATCCCTGAAGTATGAGGCAGTAATTCGGAGAGTTCGATTCCCGACTCTCCACGCGGAGCAAAGGAGAAGGGACTTCCCAGGAGTTTCTTACTAGCTTGATTGACGAATGAGAAATGAATGTCTCCTTGATAATCGGTCCCATGGAATTTCGTCAGTTCTGGTTTCGGGTCGCACAAATCCATGTGGGATGGGCCTCCGTGTTGGAACAAGGAGATCATCGCCTTTGCTTTCGGCTCAAAGTGCGTTGGTCGCGGCAACAAATCGCGATGAGGCTTTTCTTTAAGAACAGGGGGAGCGGCTTGAGTTCCCGTTTGCTTAAGTAGCCAGTCGAGGGCGATAGCGCCGATTCCCATTCCGGAATGTCGAAGCCATGTTCTGCGGTCATCGAACGATTGACTCATGATCTTGGTTGTATTTCTTGTAGATCTGGTGGATCGAAAAATTAAGCTTGAGACGAATGTGGATCCTTCGATGGATCAACCGCACGTTGGTACTAAATCGGTTTTGGCACAGTCGATGTGTTAGACGAAGTATCGGTGGATGTTTCAGTCGATGTAGAGGAACTCATTTGAGTTGATCAGCATTTGGCAAACATTGACGAGGACTTGCTGGGTTGGGGAGGAACCGGGTGGAACTCGTTGGGGATCGCGGTAAAGGATTTCGAGTTGCTTACTTAAAAATGATTTGAGTGCGTGGATCTCGTCTTGGGTTGGATCGCGTCGTAGGATCAGATTCCAAGCGGTGTGGATTTGCTGGGCGAGTCGGTCGGTTCTTTCCGAAGGTCCTCGAAATGATGTTGCGCTCTCGACAGTTGAGTTTCCATCTGCGTGGTTTAGCACCAAGGTGATCGGCCATGTGAAGGAGTCGGAAGTTTCATGCTCTCCGCACTGAACGACGAAGTCGACGGCTTCGCCTTGCAACACCTCGATAGCAGCGACGGGAGTATCGACAGTTGTAGCTTTTGCCGACCAAGAACCAGCGGAGCCTTGTTTTGTGAGAACGCTTGCGAAAACACCATCCCCATTTTCGGAGCCATGACCAAGTTTTCCTCGGACTTCGAGCTTGCCGGATTTAGGTGCGATCCACCTGCGAATTGCTGGATAACTTTTATTCCCAGGGTGGCCACCTTGGGCGTGTAGTAGAACCCATCCGCTCGACGGGTCGGGGAGTGCTGGGCCACCTTGCCATTGCCCAGCTTGAAACGTCGCGAGAGGAGAGAAGGACTCAACGAGCGTGGAATCTGCGGAAAGTTTTCCTGTTGCGTAAATCCATTGATCCGGTGGTGGGGGTGGTAAATCCCAAGAGAGAACATCTGGTGTTGCGATGGAAGGCTGAGAGGAATCAGCAGAATTGCTGGCTTTGGTATCTATGCATATTTTCGCAAGTTTGGAAGCCTGTTCGAGGGCGAATTCACCGTTCATAAGCATCAGTGATTGAGTTGCGACGGTTGAATTCGTTCGCGTATCGCAAAGAACTCCCATGACAGGTGCGTCAAAGGATTGAAGCATGGCAACGGGTTGAGAGCGTCTCCATTTCGCATAGATACTTCTGCGGGATAGAGCGGGGTCGACTCGGACTTGTCCTGCATCGTCTTCTTGTAGTGTCATTGGTGGACCGTATAAGTCCGTTGACAGTGATCCGGAGAGGGCAAGCAGCGAGTCGCGAAGAACTTCCGCATCGACACGAGCGATATCTTTACGGGAGTAGAAGCGGTTGTCGGGATCGATCGATTCGCGCGATGGAGATCTGACGGACGATTGGCGATAAGCCACCGAGGTGAGAATGACGCGATGGAGATGTTTGAGACTCCAGTCGTGTTCGATTAATTCCCAGCCGAGCCAATCGAGCAGTTTTGGATGAGAAGGGGGACTACCGAGCTTCCCGAAGTCGCTTGGAGTATTGACAATACCTTTGCCGAAATGGTGCATCCAAACACGGTTTACGAGAGATCTTACGAAGAGTGGGTTCGGTGTTTTGGCGTCGGTCAGCCATTTTGCGAAAGCGAGTCTTCGACCGCTCGTAGGGATAGCGGGATCATCGGTTGGAAAGGAGCGATTGGCTGCTTCGGGAACCAGGACCGAGAGTTTTGCTGGAGCGATTTCGCGGGTTGGTTGATTGTGATCACCGCGATGAAAGAGTTTGGTTGTGGGTAGATGTCCAGCGGGTTCGGTAAGAGCGTGCAAGAAAGATTCGGCGGGTTTTTTCGCACGAGTTTCGGCGATGCGTGTATCGAACTTCTTGAGCTCATCGGCAGCAGCAGGAAGGTATTGATAGAGGACCCCCGGCGAGATGTTCACACTTGGATGCTTATCGAGTAAGGCTTTCTGTTCTGTAGATCTTTTGTCGGCTTGTGTTTCATAAGCTGATCTCAAGTCGCTGCGAAGCGGTTCTTCGAACTTCATCAACTCCTGATCGAGTGCTTGTTTGATGTACTCGGTTTCTTTGGCGGATTTTTCCGTCGCGATCAATTGAGCTTCTTTTTCGATTTGAGCGGAAGCATCTCGTTCGGCTTGAGTGGTAAGAGAAACCAGTCGTTCGTTCGGTGTTTTCCATTGTTGCCAATCGAATGCCGGATCGAATACGGCACGGATAGCGAAATAATCTTCGTGGGAGATCGGATCGTAGCGATGATCATGGCATTGAGCACATTGCAGGCTTGAACCGAGCAGAGTATTTCCGATGACTTGAAGAGTGTCTGCGATCGTTTTGTTTCTCGCTTCGGGGGAGTTATCGCCACTTCCGGTACCATCGGCGGTCATTCGAAGAAAACCTGTCGCGGTGATGGTTTGGATTTGCTCTGGGGTCCAATCCCCATTCGCCGGTCCGGCGAGTTCATCTCCGGCGAGTTGTTCGATGATAAAGCGATCGAACGGTTTATCGTTGTTGAACGATTCGATGACATAGTCTCTGAATTTCCAAGCCCATGTGCGTTCGGCGTCCGCAAGGGTTGCACCGTCGCTGTCGGCATATCCGACTGCATCGAGCCAATGCCTAGCCCATCGTTCACCGTATTGTTTGCTTTGTAGAAGCTGCTCGACCATTTGCTCGTACCAGTCCGCATCCGGTAATTCCATCCAATGCTTAAACTGGGGTTGCGTGGGTGGGATTCCGATCAGATCAAGGTAGACACGACGGATCAGGGTGGACTTTGGAGCGATTGGGGAAAACGTCAAGCCCGTGGGCATGGCTTGTTGAAGCAATACATCGATCCCATTGGCAGAATCAATTGTCCCGGGGCCAGCAGGAGGAATGGACGCAGAGGGGGCGTTGATAGGAAATGAAAGTAGAGGCTTCTCGAGGGGTTGATACGCCCAATAGTTCCGTTCCGACTCCGTCAATGGGATGCCTGCACCGATCGATTCCGGCTCGGGGCGTTTGGTGGGAGCACCGGCGGCAATCCAGCGACGCAGCAGGGCCTTTTTCTCCGCTGAGACTTTGATTTCTCCCGGGGGCATATCGTTGCTTTCGACCCTTTGCATTAGTAGGGAAGCATCTGGATTTTGCTCGGTGAGGGCTGGACCTGAATCTCCTCCATGGCTCATGAACCGAACAAGCCGCAGATCTAGTGAGCCTTGAAGATCTTCTGTGGCACCGTGGCAATCGAGGCAATATTCACGAAGGATCGGGCGGATGTCGTCTTCGAAAAATATCGCATCCGGCGTTTGAGCTTTTGTCGTATCTTGGCTTGGTGCAGTATCGTCAGCGCGGATAGGTATGGATTGGAGTGTAAAAACGAGCATCAGCATTAGGGATGCGAGGCCGCGTTGGTGCCGTCGGCGCAGCAAGTGCCAATGGCGAGGGAAAAAGAGCCCATCGAGCTCAGTAGAGTCGTTCGTAGGGATGCGATAAATTGTTGAAAGATTGACCACGGCGAGTAGCACGGAAGTGACCTTTGGGGTCGCGAGTGAGGTTGGGTAACTTGTAGGAGGGCGGAGAGAAGTAGCTTGGCTTAAATCAAGCGGGGGAGGGTAGGGGAGTTGGGGTGGGAATTGAGGGGGAGCATCGTCCCGGTGGCGTATTTCGCGTTATGCATTGTACTTGATTTGATTCCATGGAGGCAACGGCGTGGGCAAAGCAACGCAGGCTTGGAAATTCGCACCCCGGCAGTCGCGGAAATGCTTGCAAAAGCAAAACAGATAGGGAGCAGTTGGCATATTCGAGAAAAGGGATTTGTGTTGTAATAATTGCTTGTGCAGGATCAGATAAAGATTGCGAAGGTCAAAAGAAGCGATGAAATACGTCATCATAATTCCGGATGGTTGCGCGGATTACCCAGTGGAGAGCTTGGGGGGCAAGACGCCGTTAGAAGCCGCACAGACACCGAACATGGATGCGATTGCGAAGCGTGGCGTGGTTGGGCAGTCGGACAATGTTCCGAGGCATTTGCCTGCGGGAAGCGAAGTCGCGAACATGACGCTATTCGGCTACGACCCGAATCGATATTTCACAGGACGAGCACCGATTGAGGCGGCGGCGCAAGGGATCGTATTAGGACCATTGGATTGGGCGATCCGATGCAACACGGTGACGATTGTCGATCAGGTCATGAAGGATTTCACGGCGGATCATACAAGCAATGACGAAGCCCGCGAAGTTCTCAAGAGTGTGCAAGAGGCGATCGGGAATCCGTCGCTGGAATTTACTCCTGGGGTAAGCTATCGGAATTTGTTGATTTATCGCGGGAAGGAATCGGAGGCGATTCCTTTTTCTGGGGATTCGAAGACCAGTGCGCCGCACGATTTAACCGATGGGCCAGTCATCGATGGATTCCCACGCGGACCGGGCTGTGATCTGCTGAGCGATTGGATGCAGCGCAGCGCAGAGGTTCTTGAGGATCATCCTGTGAATAAGAAGCGTATTGCCGAGGGGCGACTGCCGATCAGCCACTTGTGGCTTTGGGGATTGGGAAAGACACCTACCTTAGAATCCTTTGCAAGTCGATTCCAGAAGACGGGAGCGATGATCACTGCAGTGGACTTATTGCGAGGACTTGCAGCTCTAGTCGGTTGGGATCGCATTGAAGCTCCGGGAGCGACCGGCTATCTCGATACCGATTACGCGTCGAAGGGACGTACTGCCGTCGAAGCGTTGAGCAAGTACGACTTGGTGTGTGTGCATATTGAAGCTCCCGATGAGGCCAGTCATGAGGGAAGAGTCGAGGAGAAGGTCAAGGCGTTGGAAGCGATCGATCGCGACATCGTCGGTCCCATCCTCAAGGCCCTTGAGCAGTATCCAGACCATCGTATTTTGATTACTCCGGACCATCCGACGCCAGTAAGCACTAAGAAGCATTCCCATGGTTGGGTTCCATTTACGGTTGCCGGAAGCGGCGTTCATTCGGATGCTTCTTTGAGTTACAACGAAGTTTCCGCCTCGCATTCGGGTTTACAGATTCCTAACGGCTGGGAATTGATGCCGAGGTTTATGCGGAAAGAATGGTAGAAGGCTTGACGCATCTTTTTGGTGCTTGTGCCTGTTCGTAGGGTCTGTGGTATTCTGAGGGAGCGTTACGGATTGGGGGCAAGGATTTAAAAGGAGTTTCAGGGTGAAGAATCAAGTTTTCGATCAGGGACTTGGGGCGGACCGGGCAACTCTACGCCTATCAAGATTGGTCGCCTTTGCGGCGAGGATTTTTGT
>CAIJIZ010000404.1 GCA_903820735.1 uncultured Pirellula sp. | reverse complement strand
AGGACGCTTACCGATCTCTCGCGCACATGGTGATGAACAATAAAGAAGCCATCTATCGCTTTTAGGAACTGACCATAGTTATGCAACCGCACAATCATCTATCCGCCGAGCTTAGCGGAACGAAATCCCCTATGTTTTCCCCAATGAATTCTTCCACGGACCGTCGCGCATTTATGTCCCTCGTTGGCTCCGCGGGGGCTTCGCTGTCACTTGGCAATTTTGGAGCATCGCTTCTGGCCGATGATCAACTTCCTGTTGCTCAATCTCATGGCAAGCAAGGTAAGCTCTATGCGTACATTGGGACTTTCAGTTCCCCGTTGAAAGATACGTTGCCGACCCAAGTTGATTTACCGCCTGGTAATGGTCGAGGGATTCACATTTATGAGATCGACCGCGAGAGTGGGCAAGGTAGTTTTCGCGGAGTTTTTGAGTTGGGGACGAGTCCAAGTTGTTTAGCGAGCAATCGGGCGGGGACGTTGATGTACAGCGCCAATGAGACCGATCGCCGCGAGGCACCCCAGGGTGCTGATCCTCAAACGGGGCAGATGCACGGTACGGTCAGTGCTTACCGTGTGGATCGAGAGACGGGGATGTTGCACGAACTGAATACAGTGCTTTCCGGAGGAGCGGGGCCGACCTATGTGTCCTTGCATCCGAGTGAAAAGTTTTTGTTCGTCGCGAATTACTTTGGAGGATCGGTGGCTGTTTTGCCCGTGCTAGCCGATGGTCGGTTGGGAGAGGCGACGGATATTCAAGTTGATCGAGGGGAGTTGGGGCCGACGCGAGCAGAGCATGCAGCGACAGGAAGTTTTGCTTTCAGCGGGCATGACCGCACGCATGCGCACATGATTGCGACAGATCCGACAGGTCGTTTTGTATTGCATGTGGATTTAGGTCTCGACAAGATTTTTGTGTGGCGATTTGACGAGTCGACAGGCAAGTTAACTCCGGCGGGTGTCCCATTTGTGTCGTTACCGCCTGGGGATGGCCCAAGGCATTTCCATTTTCATCCGAATGGAAAGTGGTTGTATTCAATCCAGGAAGAGGGCTCGACGTTGGCGGTGTATGACTGGGATGGGCGAGATGGGAGTTTAAAGCATCGGCAAACGATTTCGACGTTGCCCGCAGGATATGCCGGAAGCAACTTTTGTTCGGAGGTTTTGGTATCCCATGATGGGCGTTACGTGTATGCCGGCAATCGGTTGCACGACAGCATCGGGATGTTTGCGGTTGAGCAGGATGGGACGTTGCGATACGTCGGTGAAGTTTGGACGCGAGGGAATTATCCGAGAAGTTTCACGATCGATCCGACGGGAGAGTGGTTACTGTGCTGCAATCAGCGCGCGGACAATGTTGCGATTTTCCGAGTCGATCGAACTACCGGGGCTTTGGAGTTCACCGGCCATTATTTGCCGGTGGGGAATCCATCGATGGTTCAATTTCTCACGATGTAGCGACGCTCTAACGGTGTAGCGACGTTCTAACGATGTAGCGACGTTCTAACGATGTAGCGACGGGATTTACCCATCCAAGGTTTCTTTGCTTCTTTGCATGAGACCTATGCCTGGCGATGGTCTTTACTTTTGGGGGCGTTTACTTCTGGATTTCCCAAGTCGTTCCCTGTTTGCCGTCTTGCAAGGCGATGCCGATTTCTTTGAGGCCATCTCGGACCGCGTCGGAGGTAGCGAAGTCGCGTCGAGCTCGTGCTTCCATCCGCAGTTTGATCACCAGTTGCATCAGTCCATCGACGACGTTGGAGTCGGCAGAGGAGTTGCCTGAGGATGGGACTGGTTTTCGGAAGATTCCCAGCAATGCCGCGAGTTCACGCAAGACCGAGAGCCCGTTTCTGAGTTGCTCACAAGCTTCGGGGGTGGCGGATTCTTCGAGCTTGTTTTGATCGATGAATCGGTTTAGCGAACGAGCCATTTCGAACAGGTCTGCTGTAGCTCCACCGGTATTGAAGTCATCGTCCATTTTGGTGAGGAACGAGTCTCGGAATTGTGCCATTTCGACCAGCAGCACCGAGGAGGCTTCGGGTGGTTTCGAGTCGCTTCGGCGGATCGCGTAAGGGATTTCGTAGACAGATTGTCCGAGGATTTTCTCTGCGCGAGCGAATAGGCGGTAGAAGGTCTCCAGGGCCGAGCCAGCTTCGGCCAAGGGTTCGTCGCCGAAGACGCTTGTGGAGCGATAGTGGGATCGAAGCAAAAAGAAACGGATTCGTTCACCGGTGTGTTTCGCGATCAGTTGAGCGAGACCGCCGGCTCCTTTGCTTCGGGAAATTTTTCCGGAAGCATCGGAAGGGGCTGCGGGGGTATCACGATCGGATTTGCCACCGACTTTACCAGCGTCATCCGACGCTCGCATCAGGCCGTTGTGCATCCAGTACTTAACCATCGGTTTACCGTGGCAGCATCGACTTTGTGCAAGTTCGTTTTCGTGGTGGGGGAAGACCAGGTCGAGTCCACCGCCGTGGATGTCAAAGGT
>CAIJIZ010000403.1 GCA_903820735.1 uncultured Pirellula sp. | reverse complement strand
GCGATGGAGCTGAGGACTTCCGCAAACGAACGCGAACGGTATCCCCATCCATCGCATTCGATGTTCTCACTTCAGGAATGAAAACATCCGGCAACCTAGCTGATGCCGTCTCCACCGGAGTCGATTCAACCGGCTCCATTCCTACAATAGCCCCCCCGGGCGATTGCGCACTCGTCGGTGCATTAGGTGTCATTACCTTTCCACGAGGAAGCTCTACAAAGCCATAACCCGCAGACAATGCTCTTCGAAAAACGCCGACAACTTCCGACATCCCTGATATGGAAAAACCAGTAGCTGACTCACCAGTAGCTGACTCACCAGCAGCTCTCTCGCCATTAGATGGCAAGGCTTCCGTCAACCTCTCTGATTGCTGCGACTCTTCTACCCGGGTGTTCCGTGATTCTCCTCGCTTCGAGCGTGGAGGAACCCCTGATCCCGGCGATGAGTAAACACTAGGTAGCACAAGGTGGTTTGCTCCAAAAAGCAATCGCCCTTCACGTACGAGCTTCTTGATTGATCGGCGAAGCTCCCGGTACTCGTCCTCAGTAAGCTTGAGATGGTTGAGTATCATCCGCGGCTTCATCGGGCGGTATTCCACAGATGCCACAAATGCCAGTAGTTTGTCTGTAATAGATTCTGTATTCATAGATTTATAGGATACCCCATTAACGGCCTACTGATAGGCACTTGATGGAGGTTTCGCCCAAGGATCCTTCTCGAACCCTGCGATCCTTAACGAACAATTCCCGATTGAAACCTAGAAATCAAACGCCCCGTGAGCTAAAACCCAACAGAGCGTTCCGCTACCCAATGGCACCGTCATCTATTTGCATCTCGAAAAGTACAAGGGCTCGACCTAATGGCCAAAGCTTTGAATCGACGTGGATTTACCGCAACCGCTGGCGCGACTCTACTGAGCCAATCGGCTTGGTCGCGTTTTGCACACGCAAACTGGGTTCAGATACCCAAGCAGATTTTTGGCCTTATGAGTGGCGAAGTGACGTCGGAATCTGCGGTGGTGTGGGGACGGAGCGATGTGGACTCTCGAATGCTTGTGCAATGGGATACCGCAGCATCCTTTCCGACCCCTCGAAACGTGATGGGTCCCAAGGTATCGCAGTTGACGGATTTCACAGGTAAAACCATCCTGAGCGACCTGCCTGCCGGGGAGACGATCTACTACCGCGTAGCCTTTGAAAACGACGGCGGACTCTCCGATAGCTTGCAAGGCAGCTTTCGAACCCAAGGGAACTCAGCTCCAGCATCGGCACATGAAGACGTATTCTTCGCTTGGTCTGGTGATACCGCCGGACAAGGCTTCGGAATCAATCTAGAATGGGGGGGCATGAAGATCTACTCTGCGATCGCTTCCGTCAATCCTCAATTCTTTGTCCACAGTGGAGACATGATCTATGCGGATAATATCATCGAAGAGGAACTGAACCTTCGAGACGGGTCGATCTGGAAGAACGTGGTAACTCCCGCCAAATCGCACGTCGCAAATTCGCTTGATGACTTCCGTGGAAACTATCTCTACAACCTGATGGATTCGAACGTCCAAGACTTCCACTCGCGCGTACCGCTGATCGTCCAATGGGATGATCACGAAACCACAAATAATTGGTACCCACAGCAGCGACTTCAATCCCGCAAGGATAAAGACCGATACGATGCGATGGAGTATGGGCAACAACTTGCAACTCGAGCCAAACAAGCCTTCTTTGAATACACTCCCGTACTCCCACAAACATCTGGAGAACGCCGGATCTACCGGCAAATCAATCGTGGCCCCTTGTGCGACTTGTTCGTATTAGATCTTCGCTCTTATCGTGGTCCGAATTCGGACAATCTACAATCTGAACCAAGCGAATCAAGCAGTATACTTGGGGCAGAGCAGTTGGCTTGGCTCAAAAATGCTTTGCATCAAAGCCGTGCGGTTTGGAAGGTTATCTGTTGCGACATGCCGATTGGAATCCCCGTCGGAGATTCAATGGAAGGAAAAGGGTTCTACGAAGCTGTAGGCAACGGGAATAACGGCAAGCCTCTAGGAAGAGAACTCGAGTTCCTCGACCTACTGCGGTGGATCAAGGAATCAGGCGTTTTGAATACAGTTTGGATTACCGCCGATGTGCACTACGCAGCTGCACACTTCTACGATCCGAAACGCTCCGAAGTTCCCGATGCATTTAATCCGTTTTGGGAATTCGTCGCCGGGCCTCTACACGCCGGGTCCTTCGGGCCAAACGCACTCGATGGGACTTTTGGCCCAGAAGTAAAATTTCAATGGGCTCCTCCCCCAGGCTCTAAACTACCACTCGCTCCCAGCGATGGACTACAATCATTCGGTACGATTCGGATCGACGCAAAGAACCATCATTGCACCGTGGAACTCAGAGGACTTGATGGCAAGGTCCTCGAAGGTGGAAGTTTCACAATCGAACCTTCTTGATAACACTAGCAAATAACTGAATAAATAACTGAATAAATCACCTGCGAGCAAAAGCATGAAGTTGAGATTGGCGGTCGGAGTGCTATGGATGCTGATCCTTCTCACATCCACATTTACAGGATTCGCTGAAGAGCAACATCGTAAAACCAAACGCCCAAACGTTGTGGTGATGCTCTCGGATGATCAAGGCTGGGGTGACTTCGGTTTTCAAGGAAATCGAAATTTTCAAACCCCTAACTTGGATCATCTCTGCGACACAGGAGCTCTCTTTAACCGATTTTACGTATGCCCCGTTTGCGCACCGACCCGAGCCGAATACCTCACCGGTAGATACCATCCCCGAGGAAGCACCGTCGGAGTTACCCAAGGTGATGAACGACTAGATCTTGATGAAATAACCATTGCCGACAGATTCTTGTCCGCTGGGTACAAAACCGCCGCTTTCGGTAAATGGCACAATGGTTCCCAATATCCCTACCACCCAAACGGCCGAGGCTTTGAAGAATTCTATGGATTCTGCTCCGGCCACTGGGGAGATTACTTCTCACCTCCGCTAGAAAAAAATGGAACACCGATCACTGGCAATGGATATGTGACGAACGATTTCATGCAGCATGCATTAGAGTTCATTCGGCACCACCGTCACGAAAACTTCTTTTGCTACATAGCTTTTAATACCCCTCATACACCCATGCAGGTTCCCGACGAATTCATGGACAAGGTGCGCTCACGTGAATTGCCTATGCGTCACAACGATCGCTTGAACGAGTCAGAGGAACTCGAAATGACGCGTGCCGCCATCGCTATGGTTGAAAACATCGACGAGAACGTTGGAAGATTGCTGGAAACACTCAAAGAACTAAATCTCTCTGAAGATACGATTGTCGTCTATTTCAATGACAATGGCCCAAACAGCTTCCGTTGGAATGCAGGGATGAAGGGGCGAAAGGGTAGTTTAGACGAAGGTGGAATACGCTCTCCCCTCCTCGTTCGCTGGCCAAGAGAAATCGCACCCGGCAAACGAATCGAACAACTCTGCGGCGCAATCGATCTGGTGCCAACTCTATGCGACCTTGTAGGTATCCCCATCGAGCCAAATCCAGATCATCGATTGGACGGAATCAACCTTGCGAACCATTTAAAATCGCCGAATGAACCAACCCATTCTCGCCCCCTTTTTAGCCATTGGAGTGGTCGGATCGCAATGCGAGAAGGTGCATACCTTTTAGATGCCGAAGGAAAGCTGTTTGATGTCCTCAACGACCTCGGACAACACTCCGACTTAAGCGAGCAATTACCACAGCAAGCCGAGTCGATGAAAGAAGCAGTCAATCGCTGGCGCGAGGATGTTCTAAAGTCCGCCAAGCCCCGTCGCCCTTTTCTGATCGGCCACCAATCTCGCCCAAAATCGCTCCTCCCAGCACAAGACGGCAAATGCTCGGGACCATCCGTCGTACGCAGCAATACCGCCCCAAATTGCTCGTACTTTACCAAGCTCAAAACCCCGGAGGATCGTTGTCGATGGGAAGTAGAGATATTGAACGAAGGGACGTACACCCTGCAACTGCAAATGACAGTTCCCGCCGATGCTCTCGGCAAATCGATACAAGTGAAAATCGGTGACAAACGATGCGAGGGAGTACTCAGCGAATCTTTTACCAGCGAGCCCTACGGATCATCGAACGACCGCGTAACAAGAAAAACCGAATCTCTGATGAAACGCTTCGCATCCATCCAAATTGGAACCATATCCCTAGAACCAGGGATCGGCGACCTGGAAGTCGCTTTGGTTGAGCCCTTGGAAAATTCTGCCGGTGTTGAATTGCAGGGTGTTGAATTGCAAAAAACTAGCAGCCCACCAAAAGACATCCCATGAACGCACCGATTTGCCCCAAGTAGATTCCAGCAAAATCGATCCTTACACACCAGCGTTCGAACGCGATCGATCCCGCTACCACCGGAATCAAAATCCCCCCTCCCTCAAGGAACTGGTTCGCCCCCTTGAGGATACCCGTTAAGGGGCTCGTGTGTTATTCTATCCGGGCAGTAGACCTCAGCGTTTTAGTTGACAAAACCTCAACCGCCAGGCAGTTCCGCACTTCGATTACCAAACGGACTTTTGCGTATGCAACCTCGACGCCAGCAATTCAATCGGGAATTCTCATGGGCCTGACAATAAATCGATTGCACCAAGGCGATTGTGTCGAACTGCTCGGTAAAGTAGCTCCCGAATCAATCGATTTGGTGTTCGCTGATCCACCCTTTAACATTGGCTACGAATACGATGTCTACGAAGATCGTCGCGAAGAGGACGACTACATTTCTTGGTGCCGCAAGTGGATCGATGGGATATATCGAGCACTGAAAAGCGATGGTACTTTCTGGTTAGCAATCGGAGACGAATACGCAGCAGAGCTGAAAATAGAAGCGAAGCGAGCGGGGTTCACCTGCCGCAGCTGGGTGATCTGGTACTACACCTTTGGGGTCAACTGCACCAATGGATTCAGCAGGTCGCACACACACATTTTTCACTTCGTCAAACATCCCAAAAAATTCACTTTCAATCGGCTCAATCCCCAAATCCGGGTGAAGTCAGCTCGCCAATTGGTATATGCCGACGGTCGAGCAAATCCCATCGGGAGACTTCCAGACAACACTTGGATCACTCGTCCTCAAGATGCCCCCTGGGGCTTTAGTCCGAGCCATGACACATGGTTCTTCTCCAGGGTGGCTGGCACGTTCAAAGAGCGCGAAGGCTTTCACGGCTGCCAAATGCCCGAACAGTTACTCGCACGCATTATTCGCGCATCGAGTAACCCAAATGACACGGTGCTCGACCCATTCGGAGGAAGTGGAACGACTCTTTGTGTGGCAAAGAAACTTGGACGTCAATGGATGGGATTCGAACTCTCCGAAGAATACGCTGAGCGAATTCGTGAACGCATGGACAGCACCCAAGTGGGCGAGAGCATCGATGGATTTGAAGATCCCTTACTGAGCGCTCCGACGACCGCCGAAGGCAAAATTCGGCGCAAACCACTCGAGTCACAACTCCAAGATGTAGTACGCGAAGCTTTTGCGAGCACCGCAGGAGGAGGCCACTGCATAGAAGCAATTCTTTGCGACCCGGAACTCAATCAAGAATTCGTCGACTTGTGCTCAGCTAAAAGCAAGGAAGGTAGCACCTTCAGCTGGAATCGCCGACTGCTGGACCTGCACCATGCAGACGAACTTCCCAAACCTGAGAAGCAACTTAACCCAATCACCGACGAACTCTTCGACACGCTTTGCTATGCATGCGAAGTCGCTTGGAGACTCCTATCTCTCGATTACCACCAATCTCTTGATGACATCCTATGCTCACCGGAATCAAGCAAGGAATTTGAACGCATCGCTCATCTTTACGGGAACTTCAGCAAAACCGTTCAAACGGTCGATCTGAAGCGAACTGTTTGGAAGCTAAGACAAACCGCTATCGAACACAGCTCACTTACAAAAAAAGATGTGCAAACCTGGACCAAGGCACATCGAAAACTTCCCACAGCCAAGCTCAGCGAGGACCTTTGGCACCTCGCCGTGCCAGGTGTCTACATCCTCTCTTCCAATGAAGGAGTGCTGCTGGTTAGCGAAAGCCTTGACATGCGTCAACAGATCGAATCCATCTTGAAGAATGAGGCATGGCAAAAAATCCAACCCAGTGAGGTTACATTTCTTCCTACCACTGGCGATCTCGCGGAACGTAGTCGAATAAAGGGAATCCTTATTCGACGTGAACTACCTCTGCTCAACACCCCGGATTGGCTTGGACCATCAACCTTACAAGACCGGACCGAACATAGCAACGGCGTTGTTGAATAGTCGACGCTGTACAGACCAACTCGCAACTTGCTGCTTAGTTACTTCACGCGATTGCCATTGGTAGGAAAGCTGCCTCTCCCTAAACTTTTTCGTTAGCTCGATGTCGTGAAACAAGATATTGTTCTCGTAGTTGAGCTCAAAGCTGCGGCGATCTAAGTTCGCCGAACCGACCAGTCCCATTTCTTCGTCGATCGTGAGGGACTTCGTATGAAGCAACCCACCTTCGTATTCGAAAATCCGCACACCCGCATCGAGCAGCGCAGCGTAGTAGCTGTGGCTTGCGGCCGCAACGAACCACGAATCATTCCTCGCGGGAACAATCAAAGTCGTCATAACACCACGTCTACCACTCGCACACAGAGCAGCTTGCATCGGCTCGTCCGGAACATAGTAAGGCGTCGTAATGATTAACTCATGGCGAGCACTGTACATCAACGATTCAAAAACCTCAGGCATGGCAGAATAGCGAACGGTTGGCCCGGTTCCTATCACCTGGGCGACAAACCCAGACTGATGATCGTGCCATGGTTCAAGAATCACTTCGGTCAAGTCCTCATCGACGTGCGACATCCAATCAGCCGCAAAAAGGACTTGGTTCTGACGCGCGATCGGTCCTACAAATCGAATTACTGCGTCGACCCATGGTGCAAATTTCGGTTTAACTAGAAACTCGGGATCTGCGCAGTTCTGACTTCCGCAATAAGTTATGTGATTGTCGACAACCAAAATCTTTCGGTGGTTTCGCAAGTCAACGCGGGTAAACAATGGAGCAAGCGGAGTATTACCGATAGGCAATGCTACTGCAGTCTTTGCACCAGCTTGCTGCATGGCTTGCCAATGTGCTGAACGAACGATCGACCGTGATCCCAATCCATCCGCCATCACGCGACACGTCACCCCTCGTCTCGCAGCTCGACAAACCGCTTCTACCATCTTGCAACCGCTAGTGTCCGTCAGCCAAATGTAGAAGTTCACATGCACATGCTGCGTGGCGGCATCGATATCGCGAACCATGGAGTCCACGGCAGCATAGGACGTCTCCATCAACTCCCCGCGATTTCCACCAATGGGTGTAAATCCGTT
>CAIJIZ010000402.1 GCA_903820735.1 uncultured Pirellula sp. | reverse complement strand
TGGTAACCCGAACCGTGAGGGAGGCATTGCAGTACACGCTTGATCGTCCACACACACGCTCTGCGTAATCCCCACCGCTAAATAAACTGATCGGCCTCGGGAACTGTGGCTGATGTAGTCAACCATTACTCAGCTGCTTCCTCGCTGACGCGTCGGGTTACCATTGCGTGGCCAGCGGCCATATCAAATCTATTGGTAACCCGAACCGTGAGGGAGGCATTGCAGTACACGCTTGATCGTCCACACACACGCTCTGCGTAATCCCCACCGCTAAATAAACTGATAGGCCTCGGGAACTGTGGCTGATGTAGTCAACCATTACTCCGCTGCTTCCTCGCTGACGCATCGGGTTACCATTGCGTGGCCAGCGGCCACATCAACCCCTAGGATTTGGGTTTCGAGGGACCGGTGCCGTGAAGAAAACTTAGCGGTGAAGAAAGCAAGTGGTGAGGATGCCTTCGAGAGAACACGGTGGGCAAGCGATCGCATCTGCGCCGGATTTGTGAAATATCGGCCAGTCGTTCCATCTTAGGAACGGGTGGAATAAGACAATGAAACTCGTTGGGTGTTCGTCGCGAAGCGATCGCAGGTCACTGACGATTCGCGGATTTGGTTCTACAGACACCGGGGCTTGAGCTGACCGAGATTCGGGGGCGTAAAAGATGCAATCTGTTTGCAATGTAGGCCAAGCATCATTGATGAGTGATCCGATGGTGCGAACGCCGTATTGTTCGAGAAGGCTTTGCCAGAGTGCAACGCTTTTGGGCTCATCGGAGAGAACCCAGCATGTACGCGGTTCCGGCATTGCTGCAAGTTGCATACTGGGTTGTTGCATACTGGGTTGTTGCAAGTGAGCACGCAGGATCGATTTGGCTTGTTCGCTACGATCGATTATTCGCCCGACGCGTGGAGAGAGCTGTTGGTTGTTTGCAGGTAGCAAGTCGCGTGATTGGATCCATGGTAAGACTCCATCGAACCATTGATACCAGTAGAAGGTTTCCAGGGAGTCTGGAAGTGGGAAAGTTCTTCGGTGTCCTTGCCAGTCCTCCCCCAAGACCGCGGCGAAAGCAAGACTTTGATTTGGCTTGGGCCGTGTGCGAGAAGTCGTACTGGATTTCTTGCGATGCGTGGTCGAGGCTGTTTGAGGGGTGTTTTTTGGGGTTGGTGGAGCAGCGATTTGTGTGAGGAGTTCTAAGGCGTGATGATCATTGCGGTGTTCGAGACCGACGAGGAGTTGAATGTTCTTCGCGGGTTCGCACTGAGCGATCCAATCGGAGACATCATTGCAGCGAAGTAATTCGATGTTTGGGGCGAGGGATTCGGGGATGGCTTCGAGGAGAGTGCGCCAGGCTGGGTCGGTCGAGCCGCACCAAGCGAGCAACGGCTCCGCTTGCTCGATTTGCGGTGTTGCTATTTCTCTCGAGCCTCTCCCCCGTTTCATGGTAGTAATGAACCTTGTTGGAATCGGAGGCGTTTTTGAGGAGAGACTGCGTGAATCCCCTGTGGGCTTTGCTGAGGAAGCGGCATTAGCGTGCGTCGGAAGCGATCAGTTCGGATTCGGCAGTACGGATCAGTTCGATGACTTCGGCTGGGCTTTGGGCGGAGCGAAGCATGGTTAAGAGTACTTCGTCGCTGACGAGTCGAGCGAGACGAGCGAGGATTTTCAGGTGGATTTGGTCGTCGGTCGAGCAGATCAGGAAGAAGATATCGGTCAGCAAGCCGGAGGTGTTACCGAAGGGGATAGGGCGGGGAGAGATTCCCAAGGCGACGAGGGAATCGGAAAGGATGGAGGACTGAGGGCGACGTGGGTGCAGTAGAGCGACGCCGTTTTCAAGAGCGGTTGGGTGGAGGGCTTCGCGGGCAAGTACGGCTTCGGCCATCTGGGAGGCGTCCCAGAGCAAACCGGTTCGAGCAGCGAGGTTTGCCATTTCGCGGGCGACGGAACTTCGGGTTCTAGCGTCGAGTGGGATCGAGATGGCTTCGCTGGACATGAATTCCCAGAGCATCGAGCGATCATCGATGGAGGTATCGTAATTCTTCTCAAGGATACGTTCGACTTTTTGGAGTTCGTCGGGTTCTACGATTCCGATTTGTTCTTCGAGCCAGTGGTGGATTTCGGACTCCGAGAATTTCCACGCATTGTTGACTTTGCGTCCCGGCAGTTTTCCACGCGATGCCATCTTCGCGACTTGGTCGGGATTTAAGTGCAGGTAGGCAGCGAGTTGATCGATATCAAAATCTTTGCTTGCCATAGAAAATCCTGCGAGTTTGCCGAGTGAAAATCGATTATTATGGAGGGGGATCGCCAATTTAGCGGAACCCGAGTTGCCAGCAGTGTACTTTGCAGTCGTGCTGTGACAACCCATTATATCGTCCCTCCTCACGCTTCCTCTCCCCTGAAGGATTTCAACAAGGTTTTGAACATGCAGAATTCCAATCCCATCCACAATCGATCATCCCGAAGAACTTGGTTGCAAACCACCGGATTATTTTTGGGAGGTTCGGCCGTTTGTAGCGTGATGAGTCCGGTTCAGCGTTTGATAGCGCAAGAGGCCAAGCAAGCCGGTTTGAAGCTTGGGTTGCAGATTTATTCGCTGCGTGGGTTTCCAGTCGACGCGGCGCTCGAGCACACCAAGAACTTGGGTTTTGACCAAGTCGAGTTTTTCAGTGGCATGTTTCCGCTGACTGCTACGGACGAAGAGATTCGGGCGATGGTCGATAAGGTCCGCGGGCTTGGGCTGACGATTTCGGCGCACGGTGTGAACGGGTTTACCAAGGATGAAGCGGCGAACCGCAAAGTATTTGAGTTTGCCAAAAAAGCTGGGGTCAAGAACATATCGGCTGCTCCGACTCCTGACTCGATGGACTCATTGAATGACCTTGTTCAGGAATTTGACATCCGGATTGCCATCCATAACCACGGACCATCAGACCGGTTCAACAAAGTCGTTGACGTGCTGAGGGCGATCGAAGGCCGCGATCCGCGAATCGGGGCTTGCGCCGACCTTGGGCATTTCATCCGTTCGGGAGAGAAGCCCGTGGATGTGATTCGGGGGTTGGCTGGCCGACTTTACGGTATCCACCTGAAGGATTTTGCGGAGATGAAAGAAAACACACGCGGTGTGTTGCTTGGGGAAGGTCATTTGGACTGCGGGTCGGTCTTTGATGCGTTGATCCAAGCGAAATTTCCGGCTGACGGGGCGTTGTCGTTGGAATATGAGGAGAACCCGAAGGATCCGATCGAGGACATTCGGCGGTGTGTGGCAACGGCGAGAGCCGCGTTGGCCAAGGTAAATGCATGACATTTTGTCGTACGTGGATAAGTCAATTTCAAAAACGGGCGACTTCGATCCCGGGAAGTATTTGAAGTTGGTGATTTTTACGCCATGTTATCGATACGCTCGCATGCTTGTGCTTTCTCGCCCCTGATTTTCGGGGGCGAACGCTTTTTGGCGAAGGCATAGGCGTCCACGAAATTCGGTGCTCCCCCTTCTATCATGCAAAGAAATATGATTTGTACTTGCGGTGCGCAAGTACGTGCCGAAATTCGAGAACTCACCACGCGGGGTATCATCTGCCCGAATTGTGGAGACCGTGTTCGGCTTGAGGTTGTAGCCAAGCCTAGCGATGGTTCTGGTGGGGGGGCTGGAGCGGTTTCTCTGGATCCAGCGGATTACGAAGCTGGGGAGCAGAAGCCTGGAGCCAAAGGGGGCGGCAGTGTCCTCGATAGCCTCGTTCCCTTCGAGTCATTGCAAGGGAATTGGGTTCTTGTGGCAGGCGCGATGTTTCTAACGGTTGGCCTGATGTTGCTGATGGTCTATTCGTTGGACAAGTCCAAGATACTTAAGAAATTTGTGTTTACCTCTCCCAACACGGCGAAGGACGCGAATCAGAAGCGACCTGTATCGCGACAACCAAAGGTTGCTTGGGAGGATTTCAACGCTTGGGAGTCCTTACCCGCAACGACGAAACAAACCAATGCAGCTGTTGAAATCGCAAATGAATTCTGTGGATTCGCAATGCGTTCCGAGTACGACAAGTGTATTACAGTTTTCAAGTCCAAGGTAATTGCGGACATGGTTCAATATGGGCAGGACGTCGGGTCTGCTGATAAGGCAGAGGATCGCAAGCAAGCTGGTAGTCGCAAACTCGTTGCCATCCTCATACGTGATTTCTTTGATAACTCCCAAGCGATCACGATGGGTTATCATGATTGGCGGGTGATTGGGTACTCATCGGCGAGCGACGAGATTGCGGTCTTATTGCGTTACTACCGAGAAGATCAAACTCCTGCGGATTTTATCTCTACGGAAGAGATGGTTCCCCAGATTGCTAGTTTGATCAGTTTCGATGATTTCAGTGCAAACTACCGGCCGTTGTTTACGACGAAGTCATTGAAGATTGAAGCGACCATGAAGCGGGGGATCAAGCTCAAGGACTTTTATGCAAATAAGAATTATGGTTATCTCGTTCTGGTTTTCTCCGAGAGTCGGGGGTTCCCAGCTTTGATCAATTTGATCGATTGGCAAACGAACCAATCGCTTCAGCAATTCTGTCGCACGCAGATGGCGATTGAAGTCGAAGATCCGAAGTGGATTACTAAGAAGACGGAGTTGTCCGAGGATGACCAGTCGCGGATTGCTTTAGATACCAACGCGATCACCTCGATTCAATCTTGGTTGTCATCGGCTCAAGGTGAAACGCCTGTCTTTACCCGCGGAAAGATTGCGGATGCCATCGACGCAATTTACAAGCGGACAAACGATCCACTGATGCTCGATCTTCGGGCTCGGGTAGCAGTTGAGCAAGACAATCGGATTATCGCTCAGCAATCGTTTTTAGAAGCCCAAGAGAAGGGTTTTCAGTCTCTTGCGGCATTTAAGTACTTTATCCTGCAGGCTGCTGATCGTGGTGATGGAGAATCGTTAAGCGAATTGATGAAGAAGTTAACAGATTACTGGCAAGTCAAAGCCACGGGGCTAGAGGCTCGTGAGGACCGCAACATGTATTTGCAGTTTGAAAAATCGCTGCGGCAGCGGCAGTAATGGAAGGCCCGAGTTCTGATCAAGCGGGATTACCGGGGCTTGGAAGCGACGGTGGGGGCTCTTGAGCTTTTCGGAGCTCTTCTTGGACGTGTTCTAGCGTGACGTTTGAGACTTGTACTGTTCTCTCCAAGCGAACTAGTGGGTGGGTGCTTTGCTCTTGATCAAGCACCCGATCGACTTCATCTTCGAGCATCACGAGCCAGGATGGGATCTCGAGCCCTACACCTGTTGGCTCGCGCATCATGATGTGGGCTTCTTGTACTAGAAGATCGAACGCACGGCTGTGTTCCAAGTCATTGGTTCGAAGTTGACGCATGGCTGGGCGGATCAGGGCTCGCATCCGATCGATGGTCATCGGTTTAATGAATCGCTCATTGAGTCGATCTGCGACCGATGGCATCTTCATGGCATAGGCCTGCTGCAATTGCTTGAGCTTGTTCAAATACGATTCTGCTTCTTTCGATACCCGGTCGGAGAGAGCTCGCCGCCATTGGTTCGCGGACTGTTGGCAACCTGCGTGCACCAAGACTTCGTGAGTCCAAAAGACCGGTTTAAAGTTCCAGCAGACGCGATCGTATCGAACTCGCAGACGAAGAAAATCGAGAAACATGTAGAGCATCTCACCCCGGTCTGACTGGGTAGTGGTGCTGTTGTAGTCTTTGTATTCTGCAAAATGATCGATGATGGCTTCGAAGACGATTGCAAGCCACTGTTCGGCTTGAGCGATAGGGAGTTCGCCTGCCTCGATGGCATCGAGAAGTGGTTGGATTTCGGGGCTGTCTTGATTTTCCATCGCCAACCGCAGCCAGTTTCCGACCCCTTGGTGTAGGATGGCACGGACGTGAGCGAGCCGCAGGAAGCCTTGGGTGAAGATACCTTTCCCGTAGCGTTGTATGAAGTTCGAGAGTTGATCCCAGCGTTTCGTATTATCGACCGATTCGAGGACGCTTAAACGTAATGTCCTTGAATGACTGAGCCAGTGACTGAGCAGGTTTTCCGTGAGCTGCTCGAGTAGCGGTACGAGGACTTCCGGGTCTGGTTCGGGAAGGTTCAAATCGACAAGTTCGTCTAATTCGAGTTTAGCGAGATCGTCGGGCGATGGGGTTGCTTCGTTGGATTGGTAATCCCTAACTCGCTTGGTCCTTCGTTTAGGATTGGATTTAGGTTCGAGTGCAGTGGTACTGGACCATTGGTAAGCGTTGCGTATCAACGCTCTTACCATTGCTTTGAAGGCGTTTTGGAACAGGTCGTCAAATTCGGTAACGGCACCGTGGCCGACATGGTTGTGCATCTCCATGTTGCGGGCTGTACCGATCAAGTCACAAGCGTTTTGATAGAAACCTTGGCGAGGCAACCACATCAGAAGGTGCGATAGGGTTCGGCGACGGGCTCGAGCGGTTAGGATATCTATTGGGTTGCCACCGCGAGCAAGGGAAACATATAAAAGCGGCTTGGGCAAGATTGCTTCTACGTACTGCGGAAAGGCTTGCTGAACCCGTTGGTGATCTCCGGCCATCAATCCGGAGTAAAGCTCAATAGCGTGCTTTTCCTCGCTCGGCGGCGATTTTAACCCAATATCTATCGTGGGTTGTGTAGCCAATAAAAAGCGACTTGCGTCGGAGGTTTCGACGGCGGTAAGCAGAATGCGTTCGAGCAACGATTCTTTGGCGACGCGTTGACGATCGTAACGGGTCATGGAGTCTGTATCTGTGCCGCCGTTCGGAATGGAAAATCGGTGGACTTGATCTAGCAGCTTTACCAAGCCTGCTCGCTGCGACAGGCAGCTTTTGATCCAACCATCAAACGCTTCATTGATTTTTGCATCCTGTGACGTGCGAGCTGAGCTTTCAGCGACGTCGGATGAGGAAGGAGCTTGCGTTTCGTTTGTGTTCGCCTTGTTTGCAGTATCGGACTTTAGTGCAACGGACACCTGCGCAACTTGCTTCCACATGTGTGCCAAGCCGCTGAGGAAAATCAAATGTTCACCGATCCGTTTGGACTCTTCGATGAACTCTTCGTCGTTGCCTGTGTCCCCTTCATATACGGAGCCATCGTGTCCATCATTGGTCGAGTCGACGTAGCTTACACCTTGATAAGCCGAATCTTGTATCGAAGTGTCGTCGTCGAGTTCGTCGCTTTCGCGATCTGCAGAATCGACATCGCGGGGATCGATTCCGAGGGCTTCGAGTTCACTTTGTTCCAGAGTGGTATCGCGATTGTTTTTACGACGATTGCGGCTTCCCAATTGAAAAACGGGCGGAAGCCAGAATCGTTCTGCGTTGGCTTCGAGTAAATCAAAGAAGTTCTCGATTAAAGCCCATGTTGCTTGGGGGCCTCGTTGAGCGATTTGATCCGTGGTAAGCAGTCTTTCGATCCAGCGG
>CAIJIZ010000401.1 GCA_903820735.1 uncultured Pirellula sp. | reverse complement strand
GTGTAGAGGAACTCGTTGCTGCTGAGCAATGCTCTGCACAACTGAATCCAGCGTGCTGACTCATCCTTGCCACTATCAAGAAACAGTGAGGCGTCTCGGTACTCTTGATCACTTCCAACTCGCTGATAAACAAGCTTCCATAGCGCATTGAACCGATCCAATCGCTCTACCCCCGCAATCGATCGCGCTCGATCATTCAACGCGACAGCTTGCTCCTCAATCCAAGGATCATTGAGCATCAAAAGCGCTTGGGGTGCAGTCGTGCTTGTCGTACGAATGGCGGTGGGAGAAGTTCCACCGGGATAATCGAGCACCTCTAAAAAAGGGACTCTCAACGAGCGTTTCACCACCAAATAAATGCTGCGACAGTTTTGTTCCTCCATCGGACTCTCTTGCCATGCAGCTAACGAAACAGGATTGGCTGAATCTTTTACTTCTTGCGTCAATTTTGGATAAACACTCGGCCCAGATCGTTTGCCCCCAAGCCTTCCGCTGACAAATAAAACCGAGTCGCGAATAGACTCCGCATCGAGTCGACGAACGTCGGGTTTTGCATTTCTATAAGCCTCTGAACGGAGAATAATCCGGTGCAAATGCTTGAGCGACCAACCGGATCGAATCAACTCGCCAGCGAGATAATCGAGAAGTTCAATATTCTCTGGGGGGAGCCCTGTTGTTCCAAAGTCATCGATCGTCGGGACAATTCCGATTCCAAAGTGACGCTGCCAAACTCGATTTGCAATCACCCGAGCCGTTAATGGATGCTGCGGATCGACCAACCACTTTGCAAACGCAAGTCTATCTCCGCCTTGCGAACCACCTCGGTTCGAATCGACCGTTGGATTTCGAAGATCAGAAACCGTCTCGCCAAAGATGGTCGGAACATTGGCTGCGACCTTCTCTCTAGGCTCATTGGGATCGCCGCGATGCAATACAAATGTCTCGGGAACTTGCGGACCGAAATCCCAAATCGCCAGCGCCGAATCAAATCCTGGAACCATGTCCTGCAATTGCTTGATCTGCCCTTGAAGATCCAAACGGACCGCTGGATCGCTCGCTTGATCCATCAATTTCTGTTTCTCTGCGATTTGCTGGCGGCGGTTCTCCTCCCAAGCGATCGCTTGCGATTCGGGAACCAACGATCTTTGAATCCGACCCGTTCCGCGTCCCCCGCCCCCCTTTTTATTCAAACCATAAGGCTCGATGTCTCGGAAAAAACTCAACATCGAATAGTAATCGCGCTGACTGATCGGATCAAATTTGTGATCATGGCATCGCGCACATCCGACGGTAAGTCCCATGAATGCCGAGCCAATCGAGACCATCACATCATCGGCTTCATCAAATTGCGCTACAAGCGTATCATCGGGCTCATCATCCCAGACATGCAAGCGATAGAAACCGGTGGCGATCATCGCCGAACGCCATTGATCAGGATGACTTTCAACCGTCCATCCTTGTTCCTTAGCCCACTGATCACCGGCTAATTGCTCAATAACAAATTGATCGTAAGGCTTGTCATGCTCCAAGGAATCGATGACGTAATCGCGATACCTCCATGCATTCGGTTTGATCCCATCTCGTTCATACCCATTCGTCTCGGCAAAACGAACCCAGTCTAGCCAATAGCTTCCCCATCGTTCCGCATAAAATCGCGAAGCCAATAGTTCATCGACATATCGATTCCAATTCTCGGGAGAAGGATCTTCTTCGAAGGCCGCAACTTGCTCAAATGTCGGAGGTATACCCCAGAGATCAAGAAACAATCGGCGTAATTGCGTTCGAGGTGCGGCTAGCGAACCGCCCTCTAGACGCGCCAGCGGATTCGATGCAGATTGCTGTTCGCCGCCGAGTCCCTCAGGTTTCGATTCCAAGGACTGAAAAGGTTGAAAAGCCCAATACGATCGATCCGCTTGGGTGATTTCAAAAACCCGACTCCGCTTTTTCGGCCCCTGTGACTGATGACTTCCGTTGCCATCACTTTCACTGCGCGGATCAAATGCCCCTGAATCAATCC
>CAIJIZ010000400.1 GCA_903820735.1 uncultured Pirellula sp. | reverse complement strand
TCCGCTCGCGCTTCGACATGCCTTAACGCTTCCTGTGGTTCCATAGCCAACGGAGCCGAAGCGAACCGCCGCGCACGCTCCAACGCGTTAGCACTCCTTGCGCGATCAATCAATTCTTTCGCGTCGAGAAACTCCAGGTGATGGCTCGGCGGCAGACGATCGATGTCAAAGTACTCCATGCTGTCACTACACGTATTGTGATAAGCCCCCACAAATACAGTGCTCTCTGGAATTTCCACTCCGCGAACATCGAGAATCCTACGTACACGATAATCGTTCGCCATCAATGCAAACGCTCTCGCATTCGGGCCACCGCGTCCCCCTCCACAAGCCCCGCAATTGTAAGCGGACTCGTGCGGATTGTTCAAACTCGATGATCCATGCCCAACGATAAACACGATCTTGGAAAACTGATACAGCCCCAAATCTCCCAAAAGTCGCTCGACAATGTTCGCCATCTCTTCATGTGTAAATCCTCGATTGAGGTTCCCCTCGGGCGCCCGCCCCGATCCACCTCCCGCAACATCTCCATCCATCCGTTCAATAAGCAACGTCGTCGCTTGATTGGGCCTGACTACCCTCGCTATAGCATCTCGCATTCGAGACGTTAACCGAGGAGCCAATACCCTCGCCACCATTGGCAAGCTTGCCACCGAACCCAACAAACTTGTCACTACACCAGCAACAAGCGTTCGGCTTCCCAAATGCAATCGATGCGAAGCTTGTCCCAACACTCGCCGCGCTTCGGCTTGTCGACGCTGCAACTCTTGCTGAGATAACTGCCCAATCTCATCGACGAAATGCTGGGGCTTCAATACAACCGGACACAACGGGATGTAGTGTGCGTCGGATGCTGATCGGAAAAACATCGGGACCGAGAAAAATCCTGCCGCACCAAAAGTCTCTACCCTCGGTTCAATCTCCTCTAAATACCTTCTAAACGACTCCTCGCGATCGTCGATGCATGTGACTAATTGAAATAAAGGCACCCCTGGACTCTTCCTCGGAAGAGGTTGCTTGGAAATCGCATCAAGCACCCCAACGCGATAATGCCGCTCGTAAGCCAAATGAAATATCCTCCGACGCTCCATCGTCGAGAAACTACTTATCTCGGACATCAATGCCTGCCACTGATGCCCCTTGAGCGACTCTAGATCCATCGGTGTCCAACCAAGCAGTTGCGCGAGCTGAAACAACAGAAACGCTCTCTGCTCGACCGTTTGCCTCACGCCCCGACGCTGGTGAAAACGCAACTCCTGCGCTAACCGCTCCATCGATAAACTTCCATCGCGTACCGCCGGCCGATCCTCAAGTTGAGGTAAGTCAGACAACGCACCTCGCAAACTCGCAATATCCAATATCAAGCGAATCGCAAGATAATCGATCAAGGTTCCTCGACTAGCAGGACGCGGTGTCCAAGCCGCATTGCTCTCCAGTTGCCATAGCATTCCCGCCCAACCAGGCAAACTCAGTAGCGTGCTCTCGATAAAGTCTTCTACACCATATTCCCGAACCCCAAGAAGATGCAGCGAATGAACGATCGATTCCATGCTCGTTCGACCCTGCTGGCGATCATCCGCAATTTCCGATGCCACGACTTGCAACCACTTCGGATGAAACGCCCGCGTTACGCCATAGTAGTCTTGGAATAATTCGAACAAGGAACGCTCGCGATTAGGCATCACCCATTGCGCAAACCCCTGATCGGTTACACATCCCAAAAACCGCACCAACTGCTCGTGCACCCGCGCGTCACAATCAATACCGTGCACTTGCAACAAAATGTCTCGATGTCGACGCACCGGCTGAATGTCATTGAAAACCTCTCCAACCGACTGCGCACCTTCAATACATAATCGGTGCAACCATTGAAGCGTCCGTTGCTCTAACTCCGCCCGTGCTACCCCTCCAGCACTCAATTCATCGGAGACCTCCTTGAGCATGCGTTCGGCGGTCTCGCTAGGCACCTCAGAACGAAAGCGCTTCAACGCATCGGTTTCAGCTATAAACCAACGCAACTCTTCGTCCGGACCGTTCCGCACCTGATATCGCAACATCATGCGACGCAAAGCAATTCGCGTGGTCGAGAAAAGGACACACTGCCCCCCCTTCTCTCCAAGGTCCCGCACAAGCTCCGCGTCAAGATCCTCTAGCGTGATGCGCCCCCTCGCAAACTCCTCACGATATCGATCCTCGCTAAGATATGGCTCCGCTCCATACTGCTTCCAACCCTCGATTACCCCTTGCTCAAACGGCAAATGCTCGAAAGCATGCAAGGTATTGTGGTGAACAAAGACCGCAATGGGACCCTGACTAGGTAGGAAATGGATCGCATGCTCGATCGCATGCTCTACCTGCTCGCGCGCAACAAGATACGTATCAGTATCTTCCACCCTCGCAGGTTGAAGACCAGATGGCTTAATCACTTCGTTTTCCGTTCGTGTGGGATCCGGGGCTCGAAAACACCAACACTTACATATTAAATGCTCTTTACCGGAAAACGAAACCTCGATCCGCACACAACGTCATGAAAATACTCTGTTCAGACCAGTTTAAAGCTCTGTTACCGGTTAAGAACCAGTTATAAAAGCCCTGAGAATCAGAAGAATAAATTTCACATATTTTGCTGTGGTAAACCTAAGTCGCAATTGCGCAGCGGACTACTACTTGCGCCCAAAGCAAAACAAGTGATTCTCACCGCGTATCAATACGCTGTCTCCAAACGGCACGGGAGAACCAATGACCGACTCCTCGAGATTGGTCTCCGAGAGTACTTCAAGCCCCCCTTCGTCTTTGATCTTGCCAACAAAGACAATGCCATCTTCCCGTGGTGCAATCAGTCGATCTCCCGCGATCAACGGGGATGAGTAAAAGTTCGCTCGACTCTTCGGAAACTCTCCCTTCCAAACGGTTTTCCCCGTCGATGGCTCAACCGCTTCCACCTCACCATGATCTCGCACCAATACGACTTGCCCCTTGCGCACGCACGGCGTCGGCACAAAAGTTCCCACGTCATCTCGCTTCCATACATGGTTGGTCTTGGTCGTATCTCCCCGACCACTCAATCGAATACCATACAATCGAGGAATCCCCCGATCGTTGCGACCATAAGCGATGACCGCCATGCCGTCGATAACCACTGGAGTAGCGATCGCTGGCCATAGCTGCGATGCCTCTGGATTGAAGTCTCCGCAAGAGTAAACGACTTCACCGTCTGAACTGTGATGAATGGTGACGTGCTCCGCCCCCCATACCAATATGGACTCCTTGCCTTCGTATTGCATCACTAACGGTGTGCTATACCCATGATCACACTCCGTCGGAGTCTTGTAGTTGCGGGAAACCTTCCAAGCAACTTCACCCGTCCGCTTGTCAAAAGCTGCTAACCAAGACTCTCCCTGATGCATTCTCGCCATGATGACATGCTGCTCGGTAAGCACAGGTGAAGTACCGTGATCCCAGTACAAAGTATCCTTGCCATAGGCTTCGACCAAGTTCTTCTTCCATAACACTTTCCCGTCGAGATCCAAGGCAGCGAAAGCCCCACTCTTGAAATAGACATAAAGCGTCTTGCCATCAGTGATAGGTGATGCATTGCACCCCGATCCATTGCGATGCTTGCCCGCATCCTCTTGATCAAAGGCTGTAGACCAAAGCTGCTTGCCGGTGGAGTCAATGCAAACCACGGAGTCCTTACCGTCAAGCGGCGCAGTCAGCACGATCTTGCCACCGACGTGAATCGGCGTCGAGCAACCTTTACCCGGCAATGGTGCAGACCACCGCAAATACTCTTTGCTCACCGCATCGGGAAACCCAGTTCCTTCTACACTCCCCGAATCCTTCGGTCCGCGCCAAGACCTCCAATCGTTGCTCTCCTCACCACGAAGCGAGCCCGCTCCAACCATCATCGCTGTAAAGAAGGAAACCCTAAAGGCTCTGCCAAACCAAACCGAACTCGTGTGAGTTAACATCGAAATTTCTCCTGTCTTATTTTTCACATCTACGTTGAGCATTCCGCGATCCCCTGCATAGCCTAGGGCTGTTGGTCGATGAATGCAAGAATTTGTTTGCGTTCCCGAAGCTAGCGAACCAATGCGATGATCTCCATCGCCAACGCACGGTCGGCACTGACCACCATCGGCTCGCAATCCATCGGACCAATCGGTTCACCTGTTCGCAAGCTTAAAAAACATCCCCCAGCCTCATTGAGAATCGCATGTGGAGCCGCGATATCCCAAGGCGCTTGCTTGACACTCTCTGAGTTGTTGTCGTGCACCACCGCCGATAAAGCGGTCGAACCATCAAGCAGTCGCATCGCAACCCCAGAGTGAGGCGGAAACGATGTGACTAACTTTGCTCCCTCTCGCGTTCGCAACTTGTTCCTTAAATAAGCAAACATCCCAGTCTCATAGCGAGCATTCCCATATTGGTTCATGTCGATCCAAACATCTTGCAATCGCCTCGGTGCCGGCAGCTCCATTCGTCTACCATCCTTGTACGCACCCATTCCCGCATGAGAATAAAAACACTCACCGGTCAACGGAAATAACACCACTCCCACCAACGGTAATTGCTCGCGATGCAACGCGACCAAAACCGATGGAAAAGGATCTCCCACCCGGAACAAAAAGGCACTTGTTCCATCAAGCGGATCGACATACCAACAATCACCTGAATCCGCCACCATCGTCGCTTCGGATTCCTCCGAGACTATGCTCGCCCGAAGCGAACTGCCGGCAAGCACCTCAAGCACCGCACCCTCGGCCCGCTTGTCAACCTCCGAGACCAAGTCCCCCACCCCCTTCTCAATGATCCCCGTCGGACGCCCCACCCAGTCGCGAATCACATTCGCTCCGGCAACCGCTGCACTCAAGGCGATCCGCAATTCCTCCGACATCCCAAGTCCATGCTCAGGCGCCCTCAACGGTTCTAATCCCATCGGATCTCCCTCAAACCCCATACGGTTGAATGACACCCCATACGGATTATTGAATTCGTGACTCGTTCAACGACCTTGTTCATTACAAGGCCCAGATTCTCATTCAAGCCACAGATTCTAGGTGCTCAATCACCATTTTCCAACATCTCTCCCCGCAAACCACCCTACCTACCGGTGCAAACCCAATTCCTCCCTGGTAGAACATCTATTGGCGAATTCCTGCCATTTGAGTCACCCAAGCATGTCCACACCAGCACCAAAACTCAAGTACTTGTTGTTCGACGTCGAAAGCATCCCCGACGGAGCCTTGATCGCAAAGACCAAGTACCCCGATCGAAACTATTCGCCGGAAGTCGCCGTTGCAATGTTTCGCCAAGAACTCCTCGACGAAACCGGTAAGGACTTCATCCCCTTCACCTACCACGTCCCCGTCGCACTCGTTATCGCAAAAATTCGCGAAGACTTCAGCCTCATGGAAATCGTCTCCCTAGACGAACCACTCCACCGCCCTGAAGCGATCACGAAAAACTTTTGGCTCGGCTGGGAAAAATACGCCCACCCCACTCTCGTGACTTTCAATGGTCGCGGTTTCGATATACCGCTGATGGAACTCTCCGCCTTCCGTTTCGGAATCAGCGCACCGGCTTGGTTCAACCTCTACGACCGTACCTACTCGCAAAACCGAAACCGATATAACCTCGACTCTCACCTCGACCTCCACGAAGTCCTCACCAACTTCGGCTCCACCTGGTTTCGCGGCGGACTCAACCTCGCAGCGTCCCTGATCAAAAAACCCGGAAAGATCGACGTCCAAGGTGATATGGTCCTAGAACTACACCGCCAAGGACGCTTGAACGAAATCAGCGAATACTGCCGCTGCGACGTGCTCGATACCTACTTCGTCTTCCTAAGACTCCAAGTCCTCATGGGACGACTCGACCTCCCAGCCGAAGAACAGCTGATCGCGTCAACCCGAAAACTACTCGAAACCGAAGCCGATAAACACCTCGGCTACCGCTCGTACCTCCAAGCCTGGGAAAACGCTTGCCCCCCCGCCGATTAGCAAGACTGATCATGGCGGAAAATTCCCAAATCTCGGGATATTTCTCCCAACCCCTACTTCCGGCACCCTTAGCACCACCCTTACGGCCGGGAATATCATGTTAATTTGCCCCGATTGGGCAAAATGAAACCCCGTTTCGGTTGAAAACGCGCCAGGATATGCAATATTTGAAAACGCATAGAGTGTTTTCTTTCAGTCCTGCGGTTTTTTACCGCAAAGGCTTGAAGGATTACCGCCTCAAAATTGAAAGAACTCCATCAGCCAGCGGATGAATTTCCCGAACTCCTCTCCCCCTAACTCGCAGACCGCACCAAGCTCGATGAGCTCGGCAACCAGACGCGCGCGTCTGCGCGAATTGATTCGCCAGCACGGATTCGTCTCCCTGCCCGACTTGCGCGAAGCCACCGGGGTTAGCGAATCGACGATCCGACGTGATCTCGAATCGCTCGAAGAGACCGGAGAAGCGAAACGGACCCACGGCGGAGTGTTTTTCACCGGACCCGTTTCGACGATCCGACAATTCCAACGCGGGAATCCAAACGATGGTGCTTGGGACAAGAAACGTTCCATCGCCCTCGCTGCCGCTTCCCTCGTCAACGACCATGACACCCTACTGCTCGACGGCGGTAGCACAACCTACGAACTCGCAAAACAACTCGTCGGCCGACCATTGCAAATCGTGACGAACTCCCTTCCCGTGGCAAACCTGTTCTCCGCAAACGACTCGGTTGACCTTGTCATCCTCGGGGGAGCTATCCACAACCGAACCGGAGTCACTCACGGCCCTTACACCGATCAAATGCTCGAGGCGATCAATGTTCAAAAAGCATTCCTAAGCGTCGCCGGAGTCAACGAAAGAGGTTTCTACAACTCGAATATGCTTCTCGTCGAAACCGAACGTTGCATGATGCGCGCCGCGGACCGCACCATCATCGTCGCCGACAGCACCAAATTCGGACGCTCAAGCCTCGCACGAATGTGCGATTGGTCTCAAGTCGACACTCTTGTTGTCGATGATTCACTTGAACAAGCCTGGAAGGATCGCATCCCCCAACAATGGGATACCCATTTGATCCTCGCAAGCCCGATGGTACCGCCGACCCAAGACGGCGAGTCCATCCACAAATCATCCATCGAAAAATAACCTAACGAACCCATCGAACCAAACAAACTCCTTTTAAACTCGTTGCTCACCATGAATGCCGCTCTGAACAAACTCGATACCTCCGATATCGACCCTTCTCGCATCGAAGCTCTCGTGCGGTCAGCGATCTCGCGCGCCCTGACGCAACCTATGGTTGCATCGCAAGCTAACACCCCCAGCCTCGAATCGATCGCGTCGGGCCCGGTGGCTCCTAAGCTTGTGGTAAGCATCTCCGCGCGACACGTTCACCTGACGGATGAACATGTCGAAAAACTCTTTGGGAAAGGGAAAAAACTGACCCCAGAGAAAGACCTTTATCAAGACGGGTTCTTTGCCGCCGCAGAAACGGTGATGATCGTCGGACCGCGTCGTCGCATGATCCCTAACGTGCGAGTCTTGGGCCCAACACGTAAAGCAAGCCAAGTCGAGCTTGCTTTTACCGATACGATCTCCCTCGGGATCGATGCTCCCGTTCGCCACAGCGGTGATATCAAAGGTACCCCCGGCTGCGTACTCGTCGGACCCGCAGGCGCCGTCGAACTTGAAGAAGGAGTCATTCGCGCCGCCCGGCACGTTCACATCAATCCACGCGACTGCGCTTTCTACGGAGTGAAGAATGGCGATTTCGTGGGACTAAAAGTCAAAAGCCCACAGTGCTCCGTGACCTTCGACGACCTCCTAGTCCGCGAAGATCCAAACGCCAAACTCGAAGTACACATCGATACCGATGAAGGAAACGCTTGTGATCTCGATCACGCAACCGTCATCGAATTGATCCGTCAAGAACCATGCAAGTGCCATGATAAGCACTAATACGTTTAAACCTGTTTAATCACTTTTTCCTCTTGGAGTATGCATCTTATGGCAAGAAATAACGAAGCTCTCGGCATGATCGAGACCAAAGGCTTTATCGCCCTGGTCGAAGCCGTCGACGCAATGATGAAGGCAGCAAACGTCAAGTTCCTCGGTTGGGATAAAGTCGGTAGCGGCTTGGTCTCGGCTTTCGTCAGCGGCGACGTCGCTGCCGTCAAAGCAGCCACCGATGCCGGCGCAGCAGCCGCCGGTCGCATCGGCCAAGTCCTCAGCGTCCAAGTCATCGCGCGACCCCACGATGACCTACCAAAGGTTCTCAAAATCTCGGCTCCTTCGGCTTCGGCTGAGTAACCAATCGCCAAGAAGGTAAACACCTTACCATGGCTACGAAACCTTCGCCGGCGAAAACTTCGCCAGCAAAAAAATCTCCAGCAAAAAAATCTCCAGCAAAAAAATCGCCGGAAAAAACATTGCCGGAAAAAAACTTGCCGGAAAAAAACTTGCCGGAAAAAAATTTAACCGCGAAGAAAGCTCCAGCTGCGAAAAACGTCGCTGCAAGCACTCCCGCAACGGCTCAACCCATTGAACAAATTCCCTCGACTATCACTGAAAGAAAGATTGCTACGAACATGCAAAACGCAATTGGATTGATTGAAACCAAGGGCCTGTTGGCTCTGATCGAAGCTACCGACGCGATGGCTAAGGCCGCTAGCGTTGAGATCGTTAAGCGTATCGATATCGGTGGCGCTTACGTTACGACCGTCGTCAGCGGCGATGTCGGAAGCGTCCGAGCTGCCGTCGAAGCCGGTGCTGCAGCCGCTGCTCAAGTCGGTGAACTCGTCAGCAGCCACATCATCCCACGACCTTCCGAAGGTCTCGTGTCGGCATTCTTCAAGTAATCTCAATCGTCAAGGATCGACAATGAAAGTCCTCGTCGCCAATCTAGGTTCCACCAGTTTTAAGTATCGACTGTTTGATATGTCCACCGAGCAGCAACTCGCTCGCGGTGGGGTCGAACGTATCGGTTCTCCCGTTAGCCGTTGCTTCGTCGAAATCAACGGCAAACGCACTGAGTCCGATGAGTCGGTTCCTAATCACGGTGTCGCCGTAGATGCTTGTATCCGTCAACTCACCGACCCCGCGTCGGGATGCCTGAAGGATCCTTCGGAAATCGCCGCAATCGGCTTCAAAGCCGTACACGGTGGACGTATCTCCGGAGTACAAGTCATCAACGATGCGGTCCTCGATGCCATGGAGGAAATGAACTCGGTGGCCCCAGCGCACAACCCGCCTTACATGGCGGCGATGCGTCAACTGGCAAAGACGTCGTCCAAAATCCCTTTGGTTGCCGCCTTCGAAACCGACTTTCATCAATCGATCCCAGATGCTTGGAAACGCTACGCGATCCCCGATGCGATCGCACAAGCCCTCCCGATTCGCAAATGGGGTTTCCACGGTGCCTCTCACCGATTCATCGGCTGGCGCACTTCCCAGTTGCTCGGAAATCCAAACGCACGCGTCATCTCGTTGCACCTCGGAGGTAGCTCCTCCCTGGCAGCTATCCGCGCCGGTAAAAGCGTCGCGACCACCATGGGTATGAGCCCCCAAACAGGGCTCCCCCATAACAATCGCGTCGGTGATATCGACCCCTATGCTCTGCCGCTGATGATGAAGCACACCGGACTCGGTCTCGAAGAGCTTCTCAAGGTCTTGGCAACCGAAGGTGGTCTGCTTGGACTCTCCGGCGGTCTCTCAAGCGATATCCGCGACCTCGAAGACGCCGCTTCCAAAGGCCACGACAAAGCCAAACTGGCAATCGATGTTTTCGTCGCTGAAATCCGACGACAACTCGGCTCCATGCTGGTGGCACTCGGCGGCGCTGATGCGTTGGTCTTCACCGGTGGTATCGGTGAAAATGCAACCGAGATTCGGCAAGCTGTCTGCCAAGGTCTCGATGACCTAGGCATCTCGCTGTGCTCATCGAAAAACCAATCTGTCGGCAAACTTGCCGATAAAGAACAACGTATCGATGACGCAACAAAAAGTAAGATCCAAATCTGGATCGTACCGACCAACGAAGAACTGATCGTCGCTCGACAAACCGTCGAAGCGATCAAACCCTAATGCATCGATCAATAAACCCGAAGCAAACCAGTGGCTGATTTCTCCTACTAACTGATTTCTCCCACTAATCGCTTCAACCATTCAGGTTATTCCCCAACATGTTTGTCGCCAAAGTATCTGGCTCCATCGTATCGACCCAAAAAGTCGATTCGATGACTGGCCAAAAACTACTGATCGTCGAGCCCTACCGGATCGAGCCGAAGGATCGACAAACCTTGGTCACGACCGGAAGAACGTTTATTGCCGTCGATGCACTCGGCGCCGGTGTCGGCGACCTCGTTTTGATCACCCAAGGTAGCTCGGCTCGCTTCACCCCCGAAACCGGAAAACTACCGATCGACTGCGTCATCATCGGTATCGTCGATACTGTTAGCCTCGAAAAAAACAACGTTTACAAACGTCAATAAAGCACCATGCAAATCAACGAAAACCTCATCCGCTCCGTTGTGGAACAAGTCATCAGCCAAGTCCGCTCGCAATCGGCGACTTCAATCAGCTCCTCGACAAGCAACTCACCAGCCCGCGGTCACTCAGGCCTCTTCGATAACGTCGATCAAGCCGTCACAGCAGCCCGTAGCGCTTTCGAACAACTTCAACAGCGACCCATCGAAGATCGAAAGAAGATCATCGATATCATCCGACGTATCTCCATCAGCCAATGTGTCGAACTCGGCACCATGGAAATGGAAGAAACGAAAATCGGACGTCTCGTACACAAAATCGAAAAACTCAAAACCCTCGGCGAGAAAACTCCCGGCGTTGAATTCCTGAAAACGGAATGCTACAGCGGTGACCGTGGACTCGCTGTCATCGAACACGCTCCCTTCGGCGTCATCGGTGCAATCACCCCTGTGACTCACTCACTGCCTACCATCACCGGAAACGCAGTTAGCATGATCGCCGGCGGAAATACCCTCGTGGTCAATCCACACCCAAGTGGCCGAAAAGTCGCTGCCGAAGGTGTGAGACGATTCAACGAAGCGATCCGAGCAGAAGTCGGTATCGACAATATCATCAGCTTGATCTGTGAACCAACTCTCGACACCGCTCAACAACTCTTCAAACATCGAAAAATCGCTTTGATCTGCGTTACCGGCGGACCCGCTGTCGCTCGCGCTGCTCTCAATAGCGGAAAACGTGCTGTCGTCGCCGGCCCCGGAAACCCCCCTGTCGTCGTCGATGAAACTGCTGACCTTGACCTCGCCGCTCGATGTATCATCCAAGGGGCATCGTATGACAACAACCTCCTGTGTATCGCAGAAAAAGAAGTCTTCGTCGTCGATAGCGTCTTCGATGCCATGATGGATGCGATGACCCGTGCCGGTGCGGTGCGGCTGCAACATGCTGAAGTCGATCGCCTTACCGGTGCGGCCATGCAAGTC
>CAIJIZ010000399.1 GCA_903820735.1 uncultured Pirellula sp. | reverse complement strand
GAGCGATTAGGGATACTGTCAATCGAGACGTATGTAAGCCAATGGCGGATTGCGGTGCTGGCGATCGCATTCATCTCAATGATCCTAACGCCGGCAGATATGGCGAGCATGATCGGGATGGCGGTCCCTCTCGTCGGACTCTACTTCCTCGGCATCGCCATGTGCAAGTACTTACCCCGGTCCGCGATGCAAACTCCTGCATCGGGCGAACCGCGTTAGCCTTAGCCTGCCCATTCACAAACGGGAATAGACAGGCAAGGACTGAAGAAGACTGACAAGGTTAACTATCAGCTTAATCTACCAGTTAAAGTCGAACCGCGTTGCGAGGATGTCCGATTTGGTCGCGCCGTAGATGGCAGTATCGCTAGTGATAGGATGGATCCAATCGAACATCCAACGTGTTCGATCGCTCCAATACCAATTCAAACCTACGGTCAAGTCGTTGTATTGCCCAGCTCGCAGCTGATTCATATCCAAATGAGACCAGCGAGCTTTCAACTCCCAAGCTCCGGGTTCAAACTCGCTTGCCGTATACCGAAAGTTGCGATTCGGTACGTTTCGACCAAACTGTGCACCATGCTGACCGAACTTTTCAAATGAACGGTTCTCACCTGTGAGAAACCAACTCGCATGCACATAAGCGCCGCTAAGACTTTGGTTCGACCCATCGAGCATGTCCAAGCTCCCAAGAAATGCTTCGGACTGTATTGCGAAATTCTCATAAACAACCGCTCCTTCAATCCCACCCGTTGTGTAACGATCAGCCAGAAGCGTTCCTGAATCAAGCAATCGTGGACCTTCAGAAATCTGTGGACGAGTCCGGATTCTTACTCGATCGTCGTAGTCGTCGGTATGCAAGACTGCAATCCCTGTATGTACCAACCTTCGCCCCTTAGCTTGCGTGTCATAGTAAGGTAGCCAAGTTAATCTGCCACTCAATCGCAAGCCTTGGTTATCGTCGATCCGCTTCTTTACCCCTTCGCTGATGCTGTCGAAGAACATGCCGGTCGTCCAAGTCAAGTTCTCATCTTCAGAACAATTGTAAAAAGCGAACCCGACCTCACGATCCGCGGCGAAGACATTCTGCGTCGGAACAGATCGCTCCATGAAAATATTGTTCGTATCGTTGGTGACTTGCTCTAGGCTAAAGGGAACGAAGAAGTTACCGATGCGAAAACGACCCAAGTATGGGATGTCTTTCATCGATAAATAAGCGTCCTTTACCTGTGGAGTAATGTTCGTATTCGCCGGGTTGTCACCGAAAGGCTCCGGTTCAAGTGTCATCTGAAGTCGGAAATCGAAGACTTCGTAACCCGTTCCGTCGGCCACAAGTCGCAATCGACGAAAGTTGAAGTAATTGAAAGTGTCGGGGATGGAGTCTTGCGCATTAGCCCAAAGAACGTAATCCATTTGAACGTGGCCGCCGAGTTTAACAGTCCACTTTTCCGCTTCCTTCTTCTTATCAGCCTCCTTGCTGGCCTCTTTACCAGCGTCCTTCGGTTTTTCGGATTTTGCTTTTTCCAACGCTTCAATTCGAGCTTGCAATTCTCGCACCGCCGCATCGGTCGACGAGGAATTGGAATTGTCCGGAAAAGACAAAGAAGTACGGGATGACTCTTGAGCTAGAGCCCCCCCCGCAAAAAGCAGTAATCCTGCCAAAATCACGGTTGTCAGAAACAACCATAGCTTGGAAGTTGGCCAAACACCAAATCGGACCTGCATTGGACGGTTCTCGCAGACGAATTAGGGAATCCCTTTGCAGGGTCAACCCTATGGTTTCCATGTGCTTGCATCCAAGCCGACGGTACTCATGCGAGGGTCCTTTTCTAGGTTCAATTCCCTCGCCATGGAGCCCACCCGAGCGGACTCTGTGTTCGATATCGGCAAATCGTCAGAAATCTCCTAAACCGTACAATCAATAAAGACGTAAAAAGTTAACATTTATGTTTGCTGGCATTAGGCTCCCTTGTGGCCATTTGGGACGGATCGCAAACCCCAGTGGACAGTTGATGACAAACTACAAAACAAAAGCACAACTCGATAGCAACTCGAAACCACT
>CAIJIZ010000398.1 GCA_903820735.1 uncultured Pirellula sp. | reverse complement strand
GAGTTGATCCACTTCTGCGCTTCGGTTTCGGGGTTGATCGAGTCGAGGATCTTTTCCGCGTGACTTATCACTTTGTCCCGAACCGCTTTGCCCGCTTCGATCGCCTTGCGAAGGCTCGCCCTGGCGCGGGCATCTGGGAAAAAATCGATCAGTTCCTCGACGAACGCATCAGCAGCCTGAGTAATGACATCACCAGAGAGTGCTCTGCCGAAATCCTCGTCGGTGATCGATTGCTTGTCGGCTTGGTTTTTGCACAAGCAATACAGAACATCGGCCAGCGTGACCGGATCGGAAACGAGTTTCGAGAGCGACTTGAATCCGTCGTCAACCAATGCATAAAGATCGATCCCGAGCAATCCACGGATCCGCTTGACGGCCGTTACATTGATCGCGACTTCCCAGGTCCGTCGGGAGTTATCCACAAAACTGTGCATGTTCTAAAACCTCTAAGAGAAAGTAGCGTCCAGGGGATCAGCCGACCGACATCCAGCTCGGTGGATTTTCCGAGTACGTTGGCTTGGCAGTAACCGAGGCGGTGATCGCTTCTTCGAGTGCCTCGTTCCGAGAGAAACTTGCGATGCGACACGTGGCACGTAGTCCCTGGGAACCAATACTTTCTGGCCCAGAGACAGGTCCGTCGAGAACGACAAATTCAATCGGCTCGTTTTGGAGAAACGCGTTGACAACCGAAGTGAATCCGGAATCTTCTGGGTCGATGACCAACTCGAATTCCAACGACGCATCCTTGAGCGTGCTTACCGTTGCTCGCCATCCTTGATTGGATCGAGTCGAGACGTCGGCTTCACCCGTTTCCAGGTTCAGTGTTAGGTCACGAACGGTATTGAGTCCCGACCAAGTGGGGCTCGCGTACGTCCCTGAGTTCATATAGAGCCTTGCATCGAGTCCTAGTTTTACACCCATCGAATTCTCTCCTTATCGAATGCTGCCAGCCCACATAGGTGGCAAACGGTCTTTGACTTTTTCCAGTGCTGGTCCCATGAACGGTCGTTTGGGGTAATGTTCACGTCGAAACTTGCCACCAAACTCATGGGCTTTGCCAGCGGTGGCAATCACATCGAAGTCTGGTCCGATGAGAGCAACCCCGCGCTGTTTGTCGATTGCGTACATGATCGATCGCTTGAGCTGGCCACGACGTGTGTTGGGTGGACTGCCTGGCATCGCTGCTGTCTGTCGCCTACGAATCGAGCGACGAGCAACCAAGCGAATGGTTGCAGCCGCATGACCAAGGCTCTTGAAGTTGCCCTGCTGCGCCTTGCGCTTCACCTTGTCGATCGATTTCTTTGTGGTGACTTTAACGCCGATCATGGTTACCCTTACGGTGCGGTGAATCCTTGTGCGTTGACGTAGACCGCAGCACCGGTGGTGATGCAAGCAAAGTTCAGAGCCGCATTCGCCGTGGTCTTGAGTGGGTTCTCGAAGATGATCTCCGACATCGGAGCGTTGGCAGGCAAGTGACCTCGCCAAATGATCGTTGCTCCGTCTTTGAGGACGACTTCGGTGGCGACTGCCGAGTTGTTCGAGAGTTGCATCGAGCAGATGTAGCGACGCAGACTCGCACCCGCTGCGGCAACCAAGGGGACATCCGTCGTATTGATCACACCACCTGTGGCAGCTACATACGACCATTCAAGTTCGGGAATTTGCCAAGGACGCGTTACCAGTACACCTTGCAGAGTAGAAACCAAGTCAGCCACATCCCCGGTTGCGACGCTCGCATAGGCTGCCGTCTGCGCCCGCCCTGCGACGCGTACTGGATTACCCGAAATAACAGCATCGTGGGCCGCTTGTCCGATTACGTTCGCTGTGACGGTTCCGATGTTGGTCGTGGTTGCGGT
>CAIJIZ010000397.1 GCA_903820735.1 uncultured Pirellula sp. | reverse complement strand
GTGTTTGGACCCAAGTTCATGCTGTACAGACCATCTCCCAAGTCTTCAGCTTCGCCAAAGAGTTCCAGTCCGCCGAGAAACTCGTCGAGGTCGGCGATTGGAAGGGCGACTACACCCATTGGCAAACCGGATTCACCCAGCTTGACAAAAGCACCGATAGGACGGTCGCGGTCGACGCCACTGGTGTATCCGTTGACGGCTTGGGTAATGATCCCGCTTTGGGCTCCGACCCCAACCGTGCGCATCACGTGAGTGATGTCCGGCAACAGACGATCCAACGGAGCGATCGAAAGGGTAACGACATCGGTGCCTGCTGCACTTGCATCGCTCAAACCAAACGATTCGAGGATTTGTGGCTCCTGGGCGACCAGACGTCCACTTGGAGCAACGATCATAGCTCCGGTCCCGAACATTCCAACTGCGGACAATCCCGCCGAGGCCAACCAACGAAATCTCATAGCTGAGAACTCCAAAAAGGATCTAGTGAAAAGTGATGTACGATGTTTCTAGCCGCTGAGAATTCGTCAAGCAGCATGGTTTCTTGGTCTGTGCCAACACAGAATTTCAGATTATCGCTCGCGGAACGCAGTATCTAGCTCGCCGAAAGCGTTTTGTCGCTCGCGGAACACGATTTATCGCTCGCGGAACACGATGCGACCCTTCGTCAAGTCGTATGGCGATAGCTCCACCCGCACTTTATCCCCAGGGACAATCCGGATGAAATTCTTGCGGATCTTGCCAGCCACGTGCGCCAGAACTTCTGTGCCCGTCTCCAACTGCACACGGAACCTTGTGTTCGCTAACGCGGCCGTTACTGTACCTTCTACTTCAAATGCTTCTTCGTTTTTCGCCATACCTGTCCCAAGGACCCTAACCTTTCAAAAGACACTTGTAACAAACCACATTTCGCTTCTGACCTGTGGAAAACGCAGTCGTCGAAGCTCATCAACCATTCGAAACCGAGCAACTCTGCGATTTATTAAGCCTATTTATAGGCGATTTGGCAAGCTAACGTCCACATCTTCCATCGGATCAAACCGTTTTTTCATCAAAGTTGCCCCCAATTCTCCAAAGTGGACTTCCGTATTCGTCCGTTCCCTAGGAGGGTAAGTCCCGATATCTTCTATGCTTTCAAAATCCATTAGCAAGCCTACTGAACCTGATGCCAGAGCCGCAAAACAAACAACCTTTTCTCTACGTCGCGTGCCAACACGGGGCCGAGCCGATTCTAAAAACGCAGCTGTGCGAACCCCTCGGCCCTTTTCGATTGGCTTACTCGAACAAAGGACTTTTGACCCTAAAAAGCCAATTGCCCGTGGGGCCTTGGACACGTGCTTTACCCGAGCACGCGCTGGTTCGTTCGCGTGGATTTGTGCTTGGAAAGATCGAAGGGACTGAATCAGCCCCTATGATCGCCGAGATTTTGGAGCGATTCGGACAAGTCGATTGGCAAATAGGGCACGTTTGGCAACGGGACATCGCTCAACCGGGCTGGAACGGGTTCGAGCCGGGGTCTAGCCCCTTAGCTTGGTCTGTCGCTGTCGAACTGCAACGAGCCCTTCGACTCCGAGGGGATTCTCGCGAAATTCTTGCCAACCCACCAGATGGATTGGATCCCGCCGAGCGAACCAACCTCGCAACCCTGGGTGCAAATTCCCGTTCAAAGAACCAGATCCTCGAAATCATTATCGATGAACCGAATCGATGGTGGGTCGCGACAAAACTCGCTCAACAGCCATTCGACTTCTGGCCAGGAGGAGTGCCCGAGTTTCCTGTCCCCGACGAAATCCTCTCTCGCGCCTACCTCAAGATCGCCGAAGCCTTCGCATGGGGTGACCTTGCGATTCGACCG
>CAIJIZ010000396.1 GCA_903820735.1 uncultured Pirellula sp. | reverse complement strand
CTCAATGTTCGTCCCCACTGGAGCAAAGGAATAACTCTCTAGAACTCGGAGTAACTTAGGCTGGAGCGTTAAAGGCAAATCACCAATTTCATCCATAAACAACGTCCCGCGATGCGCGGCGCGAAACCGCCCTTCACGGTTCTCTTGAGCTCCAGTAAATGCACCTCGTACATAACCAAAAAGCTCGGATTCAATCAAAGCATCCGGAAGGGCTGAGACGTTCACCGCAACAAAGGACGAATCTTTTCTCCGACTGTTTTCATGGATAGCAGAAGCCACCAACTCCTTACCCGTTCCCGATTCGCCTGTGATCAGCACTGTCGCATCCGAAGCCGCGACTCTCAAAATCTGCTTGAAAACATCCTTCATTTTCTCCGATTGCCCGATCATTTTACCGATCCCGCCGATGTCGATTGCGACATCCTGACTACCTCGCATTCGCATCGGCAAGTAGCGATTGAGCAACACCAATAACTCCTCTGGCTTGAGCGGCTTGGTCAAATAGTCCGCAGCCCCAAGCTTCATCGCTTCGACAGCCGAGTGAATATCGCCATAAGCCGTAACCATCAACACCGGCACTGTCGGCTTCTCACTACGCCACCTTCGTAGCACCGTCAGTCCGTCATCTTGTCCTAAACGCAAATCGCAAACGACCAAGTCAATCGGGGAATCAAAAGCTTGGATCGCCTCTCGCTGATTGCTTGCGCCCGTCGCACGATAACCCTCAGAACGCAGAAGGCGAATCATCGCATCACGCTCGCGAATTTGGTCCTCAACGACCAGTATGGATAGTCCTGAATTCATTTTGCACCGTCACCTGCGTGTCGTGGATTGGAAAACTCGTTGGGTTTGCAAGCACTATTGGCATGGTAGCTTTTACACCGGTCGACTCGAAGCGCGCTACGAGCTGCATTTGGAATTTCATCCCCCCCAGCTTCTCGCTGCGAGTACACGATATACTTCCACCGTTGACTTCAAGCAGATTTCGAACGACTGCAAGTCCCAGGCCAACTCCATCTTGCCGAGTGCTATAAAACGGCTCAAATATTTTTTCGTACAATTTATGGTCAATCCCCGGTCCATCATCTTGCACCACAATCTCTACCGTTTCGCTCTGTCCCAACACGCTGATTTCTATATGGCCACCATTAGGCATCGCGTCTCTAGCATTCTGTAGCAGATTTAGCAAAATCTGCTTGAAATGCTTCGCTGAGATCTTGGCCCGCACATGAGAAGGAGCCTGCGGAACCTTTAAGTGTATTCCATGATGCTCGTGAATCTGCTTCATAAAACGATCTACCGATTGGATTTCCTCATCAACGTCGATCCAACTCTCCTGCTGAGACTCCACCCGGGCAAATCCCAATAGCTGACCTATCAAATCATTTACCCGCTCCAACTCACAAACCGATTCCCTAATCATCACCGATGCATCCTCCTTGGATACCGTTGACTCCCCCCGAATCAATTTCTCGGATGTAAACAAATTCAATCGCACGGCATTCAGGGGATTGCGAAGCTCATGCGCTATCCCGACGATCAACCGACTTAAATCAGCTAGCCGCCTAGTCTCTGCAACCTTCAATGCTTCCTCCAACGCGCGCGTCTGTTGCCCTAATCGAAACAAAGTCCATGATGTCACAGTAACAATGGCGATCATCGAAAAAAGAATTGCCGCCCATACCAACCACCTGGATCTCTGCGATTCAAACACCCTACCCTCAATCCAATCTTTAGGTATCGCAGTCGCGTATTGGCCTACCGCTTGGCCTCCAATCTCCACAGGTATTCTTACTTCTATCCCGTCCAGAACCTTGTCACCTCTTCGTATCGACACCTCATGGACCGTTCGAGGAAACCCCTCTAAGGGAAGACTGGAAAACAGATAAGCATCCGATTTGGCCAACACCCCGGCCACAGATAAAACCTCCCCATGCCTTGCCTCCACGGTCGCATACATACGATCCACAGCACTCTCGACCACCCGCTTCCAGTGATCTTTCAACCATTCCTGAACCTTCGCTTGTCTGAAATCATCAAGCGTTTTTCCATTCCGAAGATCCGTTTCGATGCGTACGACCGTCCGCTCTACGTGGGATTGCAATTTGGCAATCTCAGCGGAATAAATCAACTTCCTTCGATTCAAGAGATCATTCGCCAAACCCACAAAACAAACCACAGCTACAAATAGCAATGCCGCTGCGATAAAAACCATCGGTGCCCAATGCAACCAATTGGAAATCGAAATTTTTTCAATCAGTTTTCTAGACACCCGTCACCTCCCCATAAAATGGCTTTCTCTGTCCTCCATTATGCTTCATAATGTTTCTCTATGGAACCATCCACCTCGTTCTCCCGACTCGTCTTCGCTCAGCCCAATTACTCCTTTGAAGATATCCCCGCGGGATTATCCCAAGCCGATGCGCTCGATCTGCACGTCGCCTGGACCTCGCTCTGGCACCCGGAAATCCTTCACAATCTCGGTTTCTTGCCCGAATCCCGCCGCACAGACACCAACGGTCTCGATGTCGAACAAGCCTTAATCGTCGTTCCAAACGCTTCAAAAGAAAAACTCGACCAAACCCTCGAAGAACGTATCGCTGTCTCCGGATCGAAAATTCTTTTCACTAATTCCACTCCGCGACTTCGACTCTTCCAAGACATCCTCGCACTGTGCGCCAATAATCCGACCCCCGATCAACCAGATCAACCTGCCTCCAATCCTCCCGAAGTCCATGCACTCGCCAATGACTTCTTCGCCTTCGGGTTCGCTGTCCAGCAAATCCAATGCATGGCCAGAAAACTTCGATATAGCTTTAACTTGGATTGGATGGTCGTAAGCGAACAAATTCTCTCCGCCGCAAATCACTTCCACCACAAGCAATGGGATGATTGCGAACGCTTCCTCGCCGCCGCATTCGATTCCCTCTCCCAAGAAAGGGATCGATACTGCTCCCAACAAGCCTACCTGCTGAACCTTATCCTCACCGCTCCTGTCGATCCCTCGAAACCCTCAAGCCCCCTCGGTAAGCATCTCTCCGACGAACTCTCAAAAAACACCCCAGCTAGTCTCCTTATTTCCTCGGAATCCCTCCAACGAGTTGCAACCCTAAATCCAGACGCTTGGAAGCTAATCCAAAAGCGCCTCGATGACAAAAACCTCGCCCTCCTCGGCGGTTTCTCCAAAGAACTCCGACACACCTACCTGGGCGAACTATCGCTGCTTCGTAGCCTCTCGCAAGCACGACGCGAAAACGGAAAACTTAACATCCCTCCCACCAAGGTCCTGACGCAGTTTCACCCAAGCATCCCGGGATACCTACCCATCATCGCAAAACTCCATGGCTTCCAAGGCTCCTTGATCGCAAAATTTTCAGACGGAACTATCCCTGAAAAGGAACATGCGAAACTTCGCTGGCAAGAAACCTCCGATGGCTCCGGACTCGATACGATCCTCGGTCACGTCATCGATGCAAATGATCCGCTTGCTATCCTCAACCTTGGCACCGACATGGCCAAACAACTCGATTACCACCAAGTCCCCACCCTGGTAATCGCTCACTGGCCAAATCGCCAATGCCTGACCTTCGATGACCTCCTACGCGTCGCATCCCGCTCTCCTGCTCTCGGGAAATGGATCCAAGCCGATGAGTACTTCGAATCAACCTCGCAGCCCTACTGGTCCGAACAATTTGCCACCCCTCAATTCCCCTTTCCAATCAAAAAATCCTCGCCACATCTGCACGGTCTGCAAATAGGTTTGATCCGCTTGCAAGCCCTCCTGTACCGCTCCGAACGTATCCAATCCGCTCTTGAACTCCTAAAACTTCTCTCCCCCCAAACTTCCAACCACAACCCTACCGAAACGCGTGACTCGATCTCTCGATCCGAACTAATCTCACGACTCGAGAAGCATCTCGTTGAACTCGACCAAGTCGCGGCCCACGACACCGATTGTCTGGATACTCCACAATCGTGG